>JACCQX010000064.1 GCA_013813905.1 Chloroflexota bacterium | reverse complement strand
GGGCGGCTTCTCCAATAGCGATTCACAGCGCTCCCGCCGGCAGCAGGAGTTCCTCCTGGCGGCGATCCGGCGCGTCATCAAACGCGGCGAGGGAGAACGGCTCGCCGCGCTCGTGGCAGTCGCGGGCGATCATCTCACCACTGACATCCCCTTGGCCGCGGCCCCTTCGCTGTACCAGATGCTGAGCAACGTGCGCTTCGCACGGGGCGGCCGGGCCGTCTTCGCTTCGCCCGCCTTCGGCTATGAGGTGGCTGGCGATGCCACCGTCCTGTACCTGCGCACCGTGCGGGGCTGGATCGACCGGAACATGCCGCCCGTGCCACAAACGCCCATCCCGGTGCCCGCACCCCCCACCAGGGGCATCGGCGGAGGCCCGGTGCCTGGCGGACTTGAGGTAGGCGGCTAGTCTCGGCCAGCGTCCTGCTTCGCGGTCCGCCCAGCCTGCCGGTCGCCGCCGTGCCAGACGTAGATTCGCCGGCGCGCCAAGAGATTGAGCCAGCCGCGCAGGAAGGCCACGTTGACCGCCACGATGGCCAGCGTGGCCCGTCCCAGGCGCGTACCGGGTCGCGACGCGCGTCGTGCGCGGAGCTCCCTGACGGCCGAGAGCGACAGGGCCACGGTGGCGGCCGGCACGATGGCGTAGCGGCGCTCACCGCGGACGGTCAGCCAGGATCCCGCGGTACAGGCTGCCAGCACGGCCCACGGCGAGGCCCAGCGGAGGAGCTTGTGCGACCAGATGGCGAGCGCCGCGCTTGGCCGGCGCCAGGGCGCCAGCCGTCCAGCCATGGCCAGGTTGGCGGCGATGCCTCGGGTGGCCGTGCGTGACCTCGCATGGAACTGATCACCAGGGCCGTCCACCAGGCGGTCGGTGGCCACGGCTTCAGGGATGGCCAGGATGAGCCGTCCGGCTTCGCGCACCTGGAGCGGCGCGATGTGGTCGAAGGAGCTGTGTTCCGGCACCGTCGAGATCACGTCGCGGCGCAGGGCGAGCAGCGCTCCGGTGGCCGCCGTGAGCCAGCCCGCGCGGCTCTCCATACGGCGAACTGACTGCTCGTAGCGCCAGTAGATGCCCTCATGGCGGCTGGTCGCCGTGTCGCCCAGATTGCGCCACAGCAGGACCCCGGTCGTGGCACCCACGCGCGGGTCGGCGAAGGGCCCCACAAGGGCCGCCAGGCAGCCCGGCTGGAAGCGGGTCTCAGCGTCGGTCAGGACCACGACCTCGGAGCGTGCCTCGGCCAGTATCCGGTTCTGAGCCGCCGTCTGACCGCCGCGCGGCAGCGACAGGAGCCTGATGCGCGGGTCGGCAGTGCTCAGTGCGCGGACGACCTCGTCGCTGCCGTCGGTGGACCCATCCGACGCTACGATGACCTCCAGCGAAGCATCGAGCTCTTGCGCGAGCGCGTCCGCTATGCGCGCGCCGATCTCACCGACCTCGTCATGGATAGCGATGCCCACCGTCACGCTGCCCACCGGCGAACCGGTCGCCGTGACGCGCACCGGGCGGATCCTTCCGGCCAGAAGTGCGGCCAGGGGATACCCGGCGTAAACCCAACCGAGCGACGCCAGCGAGGCCCAGAAGATCCGCCTGGCCATCAGGCCGACTCCTCGTCCGGCCAGGGAAGGGCGGGGAAGGTCGCGCGCATCCAACCGACCAGCCGCTCTGCCTGTCGCTCCGCCGTGTGGTCGGCGGCCCAGGTCAGGCCGTCCCTTCGGAGCCTTTGCCGTGCCGCGGGATCGTCCAGCAGAGAGCGGATGACCGCGGCCAGCTCAACCTCGTCGTCGGGACGGACCAGCCGACCGCGCTGGCCGTCGCCCAGCAGGGCCGGGATGCCGCCCACCGCCGAGGCGATCACGGGCACGCCGCAGGCCATGGCTTCCAGGAGCACCTTGGGCACACCCTCGGAGAGGGACGGCAGCACGAACAGGTCGCTCTCGCGGAGCGCCGCCAGGTACTGCTCCTGATCGCCCATGTAGCCCTCCCAGCGGATCGCCTCGGTGATGCCCAGGATGTTCGCCTGAGCCTCCAGCCGTGGCCGCTCCGGCCCGTCGCCCAGCAGCATCAACTGCACGTCACGACCGGTCGCGAGGAGCAGGGTGACGGCCCGCAGCAGGGTCCCGAGTCCCTTCTCCGGTGCCAGCCGACCGGCCCAGCTGATGCGCCAGGTGTCCCCCGGGCGGTCATGGCGCGTGGGCCCTCCCTGAGCGACGGCGGCAGGCAGGTCGGCCGTGTCGGGCAGGTGGGCCGCGTCGAGGGCGCTGGTGAACAGCTCCGGCCCCACGATGATGCTGGGCCCGGTCCGCTTCAGGGTGCTGGTCACCGCGTCATGCAGCGCTGCGGCTGCCAGCGCCGCGACGCGAGCCGGGCCCGAACGGGGACTGGCCGCCACCACCTCCCGGACGCTGCCCACGACGTAGGTGAAGCGCGGCACACCCAGCGCATCAGCCATGAACGCAGCAGCCGCCCCGTTGGAGCCGGGCACCTTGATCCAGACGAGATGCTCGCCGCTCAGCGTTCGGCGCAGCAGCGGCAGGTTCTGACGCCACATGTCTGCCAGATGCCGGAGGTAGCCGCCCGCGCCGTCGAACGGCGCACTGGCCACGATCCGGAGCCGTGACTCGTCCACGGCGCCCAGGCTGATGGCTCGGTCGCCGCCCGGGCTTTCCCCGTCGCCCTCGGCATCGCGCACCGGGATCACGTACCGGGCGATGCCGAAGGGACCGGCCTGCACCACGGCCTCAGCGAACCGGTGGAAGGTCGCCGCCCGCGGGTGCACCCGTCCATCGGACCCGCGCAGGAACGGGTTGTCGTCGACGATGGTCAGGCGGATGGGGCGACGCACCGGGCCCGGACGCCCGGCGGAAGCGGTCACTTCCGGCCCCACGGCCGAAACCGCCGCTTCAGGCTCCACGACCATCGCGCCGGTTGGCCCGACCGGACATGCGCTCGATGAGCCGCCGGATGTCGCTGCGGCGCACCACCAGCGTCGCGCGCAGCGGCTGACGCGAGAGCCGATGGAAGGCCACGACCATCAGGAGGGCCGTGACGGTGTACGAGAACGAGGAGGACATCGCCGCTCCCATGATGCCGAAGCGGGGAATGAGTATCGCGTTGGCCACGAGGTTGAGGACCAGGCCGGTCAGGAGCACCAGGGTGGAGCGACCGGGCGCGCCAGCGGCCAGGAGGAACTGTGAGAGTACGGCAACCACCCCGTAGGCCACGATGCCAGGCAGCAACAACTGTAGCGCCGGGCCTGCGTCGCGGAAGGGCGCGCCGTAGAGCATCTCCACCGCGAAGGGCGCCAGCACCAGAGCAGGCGCTCCCACGACCAGCCCGAAGGCGAGGGTCACACGAGTGACCGCACTCGTGAGGGGGGCGGCGTCCAGGCCGGCCGCGGCGACTCGGCTGAAGGTGACCACCCCCAAGGCAGTCGGGATGTACCAGAGCGTCTCGGCCACGGAGGCCGCCACGGAATAGACGCCCGTGGCGGTCACGCCCACCAGCGCGTTGACCAGGAACAGGTCGATCCGGAACTGGAGCCGCTCTGCCAGCGAGCCGGGCCAGGAGCGGATCCCGTAGCGCAGCTGGTCGCGCAACAGGCTCCCGTCCGGGCGAGCCGGTGTGACGCCATCGCGGCGCAGCGCGAGCAGGAGCAGGGCCGTGCCGACGGTGAGCGCCACCAGGTTCATGGCGAGCGCTGCAGGCACGTCCAGCCCGGCCAGCGCCACCCCGCCCAGGCCGACCAGGAGGACTGCGCGGCGCAGCAGTCGCGTGGCGTTGTAGGCGGCCAGCAGCCGCCGGCCCAGCAGGGCCAGCAGGCCGATCGCGATGAGTAGCTCCAAGGGAAGTGCCAACGCGGCGAAGGCGATGTCGACTGGCGCGAGATTGGGCACCGCAGCGGCCGCCGCGAGCGCCAGGCCGGTCAGCGCCGCCGCACCGCCCACCAGCGCGGTCCAAGCCAGTGCGTTGCCCAGGCCGGCACGAGCAGTGGCCACGGAGCGCGCCACGCTCACGCCGATGGCTCGGTCCAGGCCCAGCGCCACAGCCAGCGCCGCCAGCTGGGAGAGGAGCAGCACCAGCGTGAAGCGCCCCTTACCGTCGGCTCCCAGCGTCCTGGCCACTACCACGTCCGTGGCCAGGATCAGCGCTGCCAGGAGGAAGCGAGAGCCGATGGTGGCCGCGGCGTCCCGCGCCATGGAACGTCCCGGCGGATGGCTTCCAGCCGACCCATCCGTGGCTCGCTCCGGCCCCTCGGCCGCTCGCGCGGGGGGTTCGCCCGAGCTCACCGCTCAGCCAGGGGCGCCAGCTGCGGATCCTCCAGTGCCTCCCGGAACCAGGTGGCCACGCTCGAAAGCCCATCGCGCAGCTGGACCTGCGGTCGGTACCCGACCAGCTCCCCGGCCAGCGACACGTCGCACGCCGCGCCGGCCACGTCTCCGGCGCGAGCCGGCTCGTGGACCACCGGCACGTCCCCTCCCAGCACATCGACCACCATCCGGGCCAGCTCGCCGATGGACGTGCGCACGCCGCTGCCGCCCTGGAAGATCTGGCCGGCGACCCGTTGAGCAGGCGCGTCCAGCGAGGCACGGATGAGGCCCACCAGGTCGTCCACGTGGACCAGATCGCGGGCCTGGCGGCCATCGCCGTAGACCGTCAGCGCTCGACCTTGCAGGCCGGCCAACAAGAAGGACGCGGTGACGCTGCGCTTGTGGAGCGCATACGGTCCGTAGACGTTGGCAAAGCGGATGGCCACCGTGGACATGCCGTACGAAGCAGCGAAGGCAGACAGATAGCCCTCCATGGCCAGCTTGGCAGCGCCATAGGGCGAGGTCGGACGTGGCACCGTGTGCTCGCTGATCGGTCCTTCGGCGGCACCCACTGCGGCGTTGGAGGAGGCGAAGACGAAGCGCTGGACGCCATTCCGCCGCGCCAGATCCAGCAGTGCCAGGCTGGCCACCACGTTGTCACGCCAATCCGCTTCTGGATCGACGATGGAGGCCGGCACGCCCGTCCGCGCCGCCAGATGCACGACCGCATCCGAGCCCGCCAGCAAGCGGCTCAGCTCGCCTCGCTCGGCCAGGAGACCCAGGTCACCCGGCACCAGATCCGCCGCCGTGCCGCGGAGGAATGCGATACCCGCCGCCCGCCCGTCGTCCAGGACGGTGACAGTATCGCCGGCGGCCTCCAGGGCCCGCACGAGGGAAGCCCCGATGAACCCGGCGCCACCGGTCACCAGGATGCGTCGAGCGGCGTGCGTGGGTCCATCCCTCCCGTCGGCTAAGGGTGCGGAGCGCGCCGGAGTCTAGCAGCCGGTCGATGACGCTATCCTGCCCGGGCATGTCGGCGACCGGTGAGAGCAGGATCGCGGAGGAGCCGCGCTCGATCTCGTGGTCGTTCCACGAACCAGCTGCGGCGGCGCTGCTCGTGGTCTCCTTCTTCGTCCTCCGAACCACCGGCCTCGGTGCTCCCTTGCCCGAGGCGTGGGCCGCGCTGGCCGCCGCGGTCGCGCTGGTCTCCCCGCTGGCCGGGCTGCTCACAGCGGTCGCGCTGGGCCCATTCGATGATTGGTCGGTGCTGGGCACGGAAGCGGGAGGCCGCGCCGTGCTGGTGGCGGCGGTCGCTGTCTCCGTGGCCGCCCGGGCGCTGCCAGGCGCGGTCGGTCAGTGGCGAGGACGCCGGATCACCCTTCGGACACCGGCCGGCATCGCCGTAGCGGCGGCGATCGTCGTGCTCATCGGCACGGGGCTGGGCGTGATCCACACCGCCGTCCGCTTCGGGCCCACTACGGGCTACCAGGCCGCGCAGCTGTGGGCGACAGGCACCGGCATGGCCCTGGTCGTGCTGCTCATCGGCGTCTGGTTCGGGCGATGCGGGGAGCTGCGACCCGGCCTTGTGGCGGGCACCGCGGCCGCGGTGGCGGTGAGCATCGGTCTCCTGTACATTGCCCGCCCCGAGCTCATCGTTTCCTCACCGCTGGGCTGGCTGATCGTGGTGGATGAGGAGCGACTCCGCCTGGCGGGCATCATGTCCGCACCGAATTCGATGGCCATGCTGGCCCTGCTGCCGTCCTGCCTGCTGGCCGCCTGGCTGCTGCACCGTCGATCACTGCCAGCGTGGCTGGCGGGCTCCGCCGTGCTGGCAGTCCTGGCCCTGGGCGTGCTGTTGACCTACAGCCGCTCGGCCGTGCTGGCAGTGGCCGCAGTGGCGGTCTCCTACGCCTGGTACGTGCGGCGCGCGGCGGCGATCGCGGTGCTGCTGGTGGCGGTCGTCTGTGCGGCCGTCCTCGTGGAGCTCTACGTCGACCAGCGCGCGGAATCGCCGCTGCCGGGCGCGGGAACCACTTTCCAGGAGTTCTTCACGGTCGGCGATTCGGTCCGCACCGCGGGCTGGGCAGCGGCGCTTCGCATGACGCTGGATTCGCCGCTCGTCGGCCAGGGTTTCCGCTCGTACGTCGTGCTGCACGAGCAGTTCGGGGACGCCGCGCAAACGGCTCCGCACAACGAGTGGTTGCGACTCTACGCGGAGCAGGGCCTGATCGTGGGCACGGCCGGTCTGGTGTTCCTGCTCACTGCCCTGACGGCGCTTTGGCGGATCCGCGGCAGCCTCGGCCTGGGCGCGTTCGGGGTGCTGCTGGCCTACGCCATCATGGCCTCGTTCAACAACCCGCTGAACTACGCACAGCTCAACATCCCCGCCTTCACGGTCCTGGGAACGGCTCTCGGCCTGGCCTTGCGAGGAGGGACCGCCGATCGCCTCACTGAGCCCGTGGCTGTCAGCGACCCTGTTGCTGGAGGACCGAGGGGATCGTCCGAAGCAGGATCTTGAGGTCCAGCCAGAGCGACCAGCGGTCGATGTAGTCGAGATCCATGGCCACCCAGCGGTCGAACAGCGGCTCCCGCCGGCCCTCGATCTGCCAGAGACCGGTCACGCCCGGCTTCATCGACAAGCGGCGGCGGTGCCACAGGTCGTAGCCGGCGACCTCCTTCGGCAGTGGCGGGCGCGGGCCTACCAGGCTCATCTCCCCACGCAGCACGTTCCAGAGCTGCGGCAGCTCGTCGAGCGAGGTGCGACGCAGCCAGCCCCCGATGCGCGTCTGGCGCGGATCCTCCGTGAGCTTGAAGGCGCCACCTTGGATCTCGTTGAGGTGACGCAGATCCTCAAGCTGATCCTCCGCGTGAGGCACCATGCTGCGGAACTTGAGCAGCGTGAAGGTCCGGCCATGGAGGCCCACGCGCGTCTGGCGGAAGATCGGCGGGCCACCGTCCGTGGCCCGGATGAGCAGGCCCACGATGACCAGGAGCGGCGCCAGGATCAGGAGACCGAGTCCGGCGATGGCCACGTCGCTGCCGCGCTTGAGCAGAAGGCCCACCGCCCGATCCGGTCCGTAGACGTAGGAGACGACCGGCTGGCCGTCGAACTCCTCCACGATGCCGCGCTCCATATGCACGCCGACGACGTCCATGGGGATGCGCACCACGCGGCCTACCGCCTCGCACACGCGCGTCACGGGCTCCACCAGGGCCCATTCCGTGACCGTCAGACAGATGGCCACCTCATCGACCACGTTGTCATGAAGCACGTCGATGACATCCTCTACGGAGCCCAGCACCGGCCGGCTGACGGCCAGCGGCGCGTCGTGGGGCTCGGACAGGTGTCCGATGACCTTCAGACCCAACGAGGGATGGCTTTCCATGCGGTCAGCGAACTCCTGCGCCGCCGGCCCCGTGCCCACCACGAGCGAGAAGCGGGCGTTGCCGCCGCGCCGGCGCAGCCACTCGAAGCCGCGCCGCAGCGCGATGCGCACGGCCAAGGTGAGCACCACCTGGGCCGGGAAGAGGGCCAGCAGGAAGAGCCGGCTGACATCGCTGAGGTGTAGCAGGAAGAGGACGGCGAAGGTGAACAGGGCCATGATCGCGGCCGAGGCCAGGATATCCAGGGCCTCTCGCCTTACGGACCAGCGGGTGCGCAGCCGGTAGAGGCCGCGCAACCAGAGCATGAGCACCCAGCCGCCGGCGTAGGCCAACGCCGTCAGACCGGTCAGGCCCGTGGTCGTGCCCATCACGGTGGTCCAGTCGCGGTCGCTCACGCGCAGCCCGGCGACCAGCACGAAGAGGGCGGCCGCACTGGCCACATCGACGCCCATGAGCGCGACGCGCAGGGCAGCCGTGTGCCGTCTGATCATGGCCTCGGGCGCGGATTCACGACCCGACGGGGGCGCCGGCGGCGGGCTTCGGGGTCCACCGCACATTCATAACCAGCGCCTCGCGTCGGATGCGGTCGCGGTGCTGGACGATGCGTTGCAGCATCGTGTCTATGAGCTCCTGCGACAGCAGGTGCGGCTGAAGGCCCAGCTCCAGCAGCCCGGAATGCCTGGGATTGTAGTAATGCTCCTCGGCTTCGAAGCGGGGATTCTCGGCATGGACGACCGTCGCCTCGATACCCAGCTGCGCCGCGGCGTCGCGCACGCGCTCGGCCAGTTCCCGGACGGTGAAGGTCTCCGTGAACTGGTTGAAGACGCGCATCTCGCCACGTTCGGCGGGGTTGTCCACGGCCAACGCGACACAGGCCAACGTATCGCGGATGTTGAGATAGCCGCGTGTCTGTCCGCCCCGGCCATAGACCGTGATGGGCTCGCCTGCGACAGCCTGCACGCAGAAGCGATTGAGGGCGGTGCCGAAGACCTCGTCGTAGTGGAAGGAAGTGGCCAGGCGAGGATCGAGCGCTGTGTGCTCTGTCTCGATGCCGTACACCACGCCTTGGTTGAGGTCCGTGGCGCGCAGGCCCCAGACCCGGGTGGCGAAGTGCATGTTGTGTGAGTCGTGGACCTTGGAGAGGTGATACATGGAGCCGGGCGTCTTGGGATAAAGGAACGTGTGGCGCCGACCGTTGTGGTCGACGGTGAGGTAGCCCTCCTCGATGTCGATGTCCGGCGTGCCGTACTCACCCATCGTGCCCAGCTTCACCAGGTGGCTGTCGGGGAGCAGGTCGCGCATGGCGAAGAGCACGTTGAGCGTGCCCACCACGTTGTTGGACTGGGTAAAGGCGGCGTGATGGACGTCGATCATGGAGTAGGGGGCGGAGGGCTGCTCGCCGTAGTGCACGATCGTGTCGGGGCGAAAGGATCCCAGCGTGGCGTGCACGAAGTCGGTATCGGTCAGGTCCCCCTCGAACAGCTCGATGGACCGCCCGCAGACCTCCTGCCAGGCAGCGATGCGCTTTGCCAGCGAGGGGATGGCGATGAGCGGCTGGACGCCCATCTCACGCTCCCAGGCACGCTTGGACATGTTGTCCACGACACCGACGCGCGCGCCGCGCGCCGAGAGATGCATGGCCGTGGGCCAGCCCAGGTAACCATCGCCGCCCAAGACCAGGATGCGTTCAGTCACTCGCTCGAAAACCCCTGCTCTTCGGTGACTGGGGTCCGTGCCCGACCGCGTTCCCAGGCGACCAGGGCCGACACGTCTGTCGGCGTCGCCCGCGGCCACCGCTGGGGGCCACGATACCACCGCGCTGCGTCAGCGACCCCCGGCGCTTGCCGTCGCGTGCCAGATGTCGGCCAGGGTCGTTTCCAGCGGCGTGGTGGCGCGCCAGCCGATGAGTCGCTCGATGGCCGAGGCGTCGCCGCGGATCTCCGCGGCGTCGTCCGAACGCACGAGCGCGGGATCGATGCGGACCTTCGGCTCTACGCCGGCCACGCGGCAGAGCTCCTCCAGCAGCCAGCGGATGGGCACCGATCGGCCGGAGCACACGTTGAGGACCAGGCCCGTCTCGCCGGCGCTGCCGGCGTGAACAGACTCCAGCAGGCGCACGTAGGCGTCAGCCACGTCGCGCACATCGGTCACGTCACGGCGCACGTCCAGGTTCCCCGCCGGCACCTGATCCGTCGCGCCGCGAGCCACGGCCGCCACGCGCTCGGCGAGGGCGGGGATGACGAAGACGGGACGCTGGCCGGGTCCCGCGTGGTTGAACGAGCGGGTGACCACGACCCGCAGCCCGTGCCGCGCCCCGTACGCCAGGGCGATCGACTCCTGGGCCGCCTTGGACAGTGCGTAGGGCTTGACCGGGCGCAAGGGCATCCCCTCCGTGAGCGGCAGGTCAGCCGGGGCCGGCGTGCCGTAGACATCGGAGGAGCCCGAGATCAGGATGACCGGTGGGCGCGGCATCGACCGCGCGGCCTCTAACAGGTTCACCGTGCCGCCCACCGTCACACGGAATGCCTGAGCCGGGTCGGCGCCCGCGTCAGGCCCGAAGGCGACGGCCGCGAGGTGGGCGACCGCGTCGGGCTCTGCCTTATCGAGTGCTTCGCGCAGGGCGCGGTGGTCGGTGACGTCCAGGCCGGCCCCACCGTCGACCGCCTCGTGACCCTTGTCCCTGAGCGCCCGGGACAGCCAGCGCCCCACGAAGCCGGAGGCGCCGGTGACCAGGACGCGCATCAGCCCACGGGGCTCGGCTGAGGCTCCCCGACGTGCCGCTCTGGCTCCCCGAGCCTGGCCAGGTCGGCGTCGACCATCATGTGCACCAGCCGCTCGAAGCTGACGTCCGGCTGCCAGTCCAGCTCCCGCCGCGCCTTGCTGGCATCACCCAGCAAACGATCCACCTCCGCCGGCCGGATGAGACTCTGGTCGATCACCACGTGATCGCGATAGTCCAGGCCGACACGGTCGAAGGCGAGCTGGCACAGCTCGCGCACGCTGTGCGTCTCTCCCGTGGCCACCACGTAGTCGCGCGGCTCGTCGCACTGGAGCATCAGCCACATGGCGCGCACGTAGTCACCGGCGAAGCCCCAGTCGCGCTCGGCCTCCAGGTTCCCCAGGCGCAGCTCCTGTTGCTGCCCCAGCTTGATGCGGGCGACCGCGTCGGAGACCTTGCGCGTCACGAACTCGTGGCCGCGACGGGGCGATTCGTGGTTGAAGAGGATGCCCGAGACGGCGAACAGGTCGTAGGACTCGCGATAGTTCACGGTGATGAAATGGCCGTAGACCTTGGCCACGCCGTAGGGGCTGCGTGGGTAAAACGGCGTCTGCTCGTTCTGAGGCGCCTCGCGCACCTTGCCGAACATCTCTGACGATGAGGCCTGGTAGAAGCGGATGGATCGATCGACCTGTCGTACCGCCTCCAAGAGACGCGTCACCCCCAGCCCGGTGAACTCACCCGTCAGGGTGGGCTGGTTCCAGGAGGTGGGCACGAAGCTCTGCGCGCCCAGGTTGTAGACCTCGTCCGGCTGTGCGCTATGGAGCGCCTCCACCAGCGAGGCCTGGTCCAGCAGGTCACCCTGCACGAGGTCGATACGGCCGGCCAGGTGGTCGATGCGTTCATGTGCGCTGGAGCTGGAGCGGCGGGTCATGCCCACCACGCGGTAGCCCTTCTCGAGCAGCAGCTCCGCGAGGTAGGAGCCGTCCTGGCCGGTGATGCCTGTGATGAGGGCTGTTCGTGTCACGGCGCGGAGTATAGAAGTGGGTCCACGCCCTCGCGCTGGAGCAGCGCGCGCCACTTCGCACGGAACACCTCCACGTCGAACCGGCGCGCGTTCTCGCGGATAGCAGCGCCGTCGAAGTTGATGGAGTCCAGCGCGTTGATGGCCTCGGCCAGCGAGCGGGCATCTGGGTGGTCGAAGAAGACGCCTGTCACGCCTTCGACCACCGTCTCGGTGGCGCCGCCCCCGTGGAAGGCCACCACTGGCTTGCCCGCCGCCATGGCCTCCACCGGAGCGATGCCGAAGTCCTCGAGTCCGGGCAGCACGTAGGCGTGGCAGAGCGCCATCAGGTCCCGGAGCTCCGTGCGCGGCACGTGACCAAGGAAGCGCACCGTGGGTCCGGCCAGGGACTCCAGCCGTCGCCGTTCCGGACCCTCGCCCACCACGACGAGGTCCCGACCGAGTCTCGTGGCGGCTTCCACGGCCAGGTCCAGCCGGCGGTAGGCCAGCATCCGCGAGGCCACCAGCAGGAAGCCGTCATCACGCTCGGAGAGCGGAAACTCGTCCGTGTCGACGGGCGGATGGATGATCTCCGAAGGACGGCCCCATAGACGGCGGATCCTCTCCTGCACGGTGCCCGAGTTGGCGATCAGCAGATCCGGCCGTGCTGCCGCACGCCGATCCCAGCGCTGGAGCAGCGGGCGCAGGACCCGTCCACCGAGCCGTGTGGGAAGCGAGTAGCTGGAGCCCTTGAAATAACCGTCCAGGTCCCAGCCGAAGCGCATCGGGGTATGCACGTACGCGACGTGCAACGCGTCCGGAGGGGTCCGGACGGCATGGGCGAAACCGGAGCTGGAGCTCACCACCAACCCGCGGCGGACCCGCAACGTCTCGAAGTAGGGCGGGTAGAACGGCAGCAGTGCGCGGAACCGCTCTGTCGGCCCCGCCAGCCGCTGAAGCGGCCAGGTGCGGACGCGGCCAGGATCGATGCGGTCCCCGAAGCGCTCGGCATCAAAGAAGCTCGTGTGGACCGTCGCCGCCGGCAAGAGTCGGGCGAACTCCACCGCGCAGCGCTCAGCACCGCCGTCCTGCACGAAGTAGTCATGCACGATGGCCGCGCCGGAGAGCCGGGCGGACACGTCAGCGCAGATGGCGAGGGCTGTCGCCTGGACCGGTCGCGTACCCCACCAGGTGGCCCAGGCCGGCGGAGTACTCGCACCAGACGGCCCAGGGCAGGCTGGCCAGCAGCTCGCGGCCGTGCCTCCGCTTCGGCAGACAGACGCGCAGGATGCGGCCGACGCGATATGCGGGCAGGAGACCGGCCAGCGCCACTCTCAGCCAGTCGCCTCGGCGCATCCGGCGGCGTCGGAAGCCCGCGATGGTCCGGCCGTTGTGGAAGTGGATGGTCGTGGTCTCGCGGAAGCCGATGGACTGGAAGTGGTCCACGCTGAAGCGATCGTCGACGCGCAGGCTGTGGCGCTGGTCGTGAAGAGCGCGCGTGTGGAAGATCATCGACACGCCCCGGCCCCCGCCGTCGTCCAGCAGGTCGACTGCCCAGCGCTTCTGGCTGAGGCACGCCTCGTTGGTCACGAAGCGGACCTCCTGCTGGCCCAGCGGACCCATGTGCGGGCCCTGCGTGATGAAGTAGCTGCCCCAGTCCAGCAGGGTGTCCGTCGATCCGTTCTCGATCGTGCCGCCGATGGCGGCGGCCTCGGGATGCTCCGCGTGGGCCCTGATGATGGCCTCGCACCAGCCGGGCCGAACGGTGCAGTGGTCCTCCGTAGTGGCCACGATAGGCGCGCTGCAACGTCGCATGGCATCGGCGAGCTGTCGGAAGACATCGTTCGCGTCGGAGCGCAGCCAGATGGTCCCGGCCGGCAGCGCCCCCTCCGGTGGCTCAGGCTTGCCCGAGCCATCGCCGACCACGATCTCGACCCCCAGGCGCTCCGCGTCGACGCGGAACGAGTCCAGGACCGCACGCATATAAGGCCAGCCCTCGGTCGTGGCGATGGCCACGGAGAGCGGCGCCGGGCTCAATAGAGCTCGCTCGGGCTGTTGCCCGGTCCGCTGGCGTAGCCCACCAGCTCCCCGGTCGCCTGGCAGAGGTGCAGCCAGGCCACCGCGGGCATGGCTCGCTCCAGGGTGCCCGCCGGGCGGTCCTTCGCCCGGATGGTGCGATACGTGCGCAGCGTCCGGTAGAGCGGCAGGACGCCCATGGAGCCGAGGCGGATCCATTCCTGCCGCCCCATGCGCTCACGCCGCTTGCCCGCCGTGGCTCGGCCGTTGTGGAAGTCCAGCACGGAGGTGCGCCACAGGCTGGTCGGCTGGTGGTGGGCCACGCGCAGGCCACCGTCCGCGTACAGCACCTCGCCCGGCTCCAGCGCGGGCATGTCCAGGTTGTCGATGTGGATGCCGTCCTCCGGTCCCAGCCGTTCCACCATCCTCCGCTTGTAGGAGAGGTTGGCCGCGCCCACCAGGCGATCGGTCGGACCGGTCGGGATGGGCGGCATGAAGGGGCCCTGGGTGCGGAAGAAGGCCGCCCACCAGAGCGTCCGCCCAGGGGTGCCGTTCTCGACCGCACCACCGACGGCCACGGCAGCGGGATGAGCCGCGTGGCTCGCGATGAGCCGCTCGCACCAATCGGGAGCGACCGTGCAGTGGTCTTCCGTCGTGGCGATGATCTGCCCTTGTGCCAGGCCGTAGCCCTCGCGGCGCATCTCGAAGACGGACGCTCCGGGGCGTTCGAGCCAACGCACCGGGAAGCCCACTTCGTCCTTGGATGGCGGCGGCTGGCCACTGGCATCCAGCAGGATGACCTCCGTGCCCGTCCGCGGCGCCTGCTCACGAAGGGGATCCAGCACTAGCTTCGCGAAGGGCCAGCCACGGATGGTGGGGACGACGACCGAGAGGGGCGGTGACTCCATATCGACTCCGCGTGACGGCGCGAGAGGACGTACTTGCCGTCGATGGAGCCGGCATCACCCTGCGCGTGCCGGGATTGTAGGGCGGGAGCCCGGCATCGGAAGCCCGCTCCCGTCGGGCGGCCTGTAGCATCCGGCCATGGCGCTCGACACCCCCCGTGTGGCCATCGACGTGGCGCCGGTCCGGCCCTCTCCCACAGGCGTGGGCACCTACGTCCGACGGCTCGTGAATGTCCTCCGGGCGCAGGACGAAGCTCGCTTTCCGCTCATCGGAGCCCGCGCCGGCAGCGTCTTCGATGACGACGGAGTCGCCGTGGCGTCGCGGTTCCGTTGGCGGCACTACCACGCCTGGCTCCAGCGCTGCGCCGATGGCGACGTTCGTCGGACCGGCGCGAGCCTGGTCCACTACACCAATGCCGCCGCGCCCCTGCGCGCCGGGCGGCCCTACGTCCTGACTGTCCATGATCTCTCCGTCCTGCGCCATCCTCGATACCACCCGCCGCTGCGGCTGGCCACCCTGCCCCTGACCCTTGCCGCGGTGCGCGGCGCCCGGGCCCTGATCGTGCCCTCCACGGCCACCAGGCAGGAGCTGGTGCGGCTCTTCCATGTGGACCGGGAGGGCGTCTTCGTGGTGCCTCACGGCCGAGACGCCGAACGACAGGCGCCGGACCCGCTCGAGCGGCGACCGCTGCTGGATGAGCTGCGTTTGGAAGAAGGGCGCTTCATCCTGACCACCGGCACATTGGAACCGCGCAAGAACCATGGACGCCTCATCCAGGCGTTCACCGAGCTGGCGAGGGCCGATCCCGGGCTGCGCCTGGTCATCGCCGGCGCCCCGGGCTGGGGCTCGAAGGAGGTGCTGCGAGCCATCCGGCAGGCTCCGTTCCCGCAGCGCATCGTGGTCACCGGCTACCTGCCGGAGCGGGACGTCGACATCCTCACGGGAGCCTGTGCTGCCTTCGTCTACGTGTCGCTCTACGAGGGCTTCGGACTGCCCATCGTGGAGGCCATGTCCATCGGTGCTCCGGTGGTGACATCGGGTCGGAGTGCCATGCCCGAGGCGGCGGGCGGGGCGGCCGTGCTGGTGGATCCCTTGTCGCCAGCCTCGATCGCCGCGGGCATCCGCCGCGCCGTGCAGGATGGGGCACGCCTTCGCTCGGCGGGTCAAGACTGGGCCGCTGAGCGGCCGTGGTCAGAGGTCGGGCGCGAGACGGTGCAGGTCTACGATCGGGCGCTCGGCTAGAAGCGTCCACGGTGACGTGCGGCGACCCATCCGACCGCGACCGGTAGATTCCTCGTATGGATGATCGTTCGGGCCTGGGAGGCCCAGCCATAGCGGCGCCCATCGCGCTCGGGCTGTTGCTGGCAGCGTTCGGGCAGCTGATCGCAGCCTGGTGGTTTCCTCAGAACGTCCTCCTGCGTACACCCTTCGCTGACATCACGCCCATCGAGATGGTCGTGTTCAGCGGCGGGATCCTGCTCCTGGCGGGGCGTGCATGGCGGCTGCTCCGCCGCGCCGATCTTCCCTGGCTGCTCCTGCTCGCGGCCTACCTGGCGTGGTTCGCGTTGGCCGCGGTGATGCGTGGCGGTGGAGCCGATCTAAAGGGAGCCGTGGTCTACCTGCTCGGCGCCGGCGTCACCGCTTCCGTGGCCTTCGCAGCCATCCGGGCGCGCCCACGGATCAGTCCGAGCAGACTGGTCATCTTCCTGAGCATCGCGCTTGTCGTGGCCTTCGCCGCTGCGGTGCTGGAGCGGGTCACCTACCCGGGTGCGACGAGCGCGGACCCCCTGGCCGACTTCTGGCGATGGTTCCGACCGGCCAACGTCTTTCAGCATCCGCGGCTGGGGCAGCTGGGACCGCCGCCACTTCACTTCCGCTTGGGCGAGGACGGGATCCGTGCCACCGGCTTCTTCTTCCATACGAATTACATGGCCTTCTTCGGCATCCTGTTGGCCCCGTTGGTGACGGCCGTGACGCTGCGCGGCTGGCACGCCGGGCATCGAAGCCTGATCCTCGGAGGTCTGGCCGGGATGGTGCTCGTCACCCTTCTCACCTATTGGACCTATTCGCGGGCGGGCCTTCTGGGCCTGGTAGCTGGCGTGGGGACGACCGTGCTGATCGATGCGGCGTGGCGGCTACGGCTTCGCAGTGGGACGCTGCGCCAGGAACTCGTACCCGGCGCTCTGACGGCTGGGTTGCTCGTCCTGACCCTGGGCGCCACGGTCTTGATCGACGATGTCGGCGCACGTCGCTTGGCGGCGACCGATCTGCCTGATCCGATCATCTCGGAAGCCCCGTTCGAGCCCGGCCTGGAGGGCTCTGCCAGCCGCGCCGGGCAGACGCGCGTGCGCTTGCAGATCGTGGCGTTCCAGGAGGTCACTGACTCTCCACGGTCGCTCGTGCTCGGTCCGGGAATGAGTCGATTCGACGCAGCCGTGCACGATCCGGCCAGCCCGGATCGTATCCCGGCGGCGGCCAAGATAAGTGACCCCAACTCGCTCTGGCTGACCGTCGGGCTGGCCGGCGGAGTGCCCGCCATGCTGTTGCTCGCCGCGGTGCTCGCTGTCGCCTGGCTGCGCCTCATCCGCTCGTTGCGGCACGCCAGCAGCGTCTGGCACGGGGTGGCACTCCTGTGGCTGACCGCGTGGATCCCGGTATGGGCGCTGGCGCAGTTCGTCGGAACGAACCCCTTCTCGCTGGCAGAGACGGTGATCCTCGGGACGATGCTGGGCCTGGCGGCGGGACTGTCCAGCCCAGGGCCCGCGCTCGTCACTGACGGGCGACGACTACGACCCACAGCGGGATCGTCATCCACCTGGCTTGAGAAACGTCATGAGGACGAAGGTGTAGTGGCGTCCGCGGTAGGAAACGACAGGATCGCCCACTGACCCGTCCGCCATGGGCACTAGGAATCCTGCACCCCGCGCCAGTTCGACCAACTGCTCCAGTCCGAAGGCATCGAAGATCACATCCGCGGAGTCGTTCCATAGGCGGCTGTTCCCCAGATCGATGGGCTCGGGCCAGTAGTCGGTGGAGACGATCAGCCGACCACCCGGTCGAAGGATGCGCTGCGCCTCCGCGAAGAAGCGTGGAAGGTCGACCCCGTGCTCGATGACGGACAGGCAGGTCGCGGCAGCGAAAGAGCCGGCGGGAAGTCCGGTCGACTCGATGGAGACCCGGTGCATCCTTCGTCGGTGGCGCAGGTACATCGCGCTCATCGCCAGCGCATCCCCGAGACGCCGTCGACGCAGGGTGCCCAGCAGCGGCGGCACGGGTCTACGGAGATCGCAGCCCGCAAGGACGCGGAATCCCTGCTGGTGCAGCCAGGTCAGCACGATCCCGGTACGGCAGCCAAGGTCGACTACCGGTTCCCGTTCCAGACCCTGTAGTGCCTCCAGAGCCAGGAGGTTGTCCCACCACTTCTCAAAGACCGGCGGACGAGCCAGTCCGAGTGCTGTGCCACGCCGCGCGGAGTCCAGTACTTCGTCCTGTGACCGAAGCACGCAGAACGACGGCGCATGCATCGCGTCACGGTATCCAAGGTCTGTCTGGAGCGATGCCATGATCCGGTCAGCCGGCGCTGGGGCGCCCGGCGATGAGTGCCCTGCTTCCTGGAACGAACACCGCGATGGTCAGCGCAAGCACGGCCAGCGCGAGCCCGCCACGGAGGAGCAGGGCTTCGGCGCCGCTCCCCGGCACCAGGTTGACGGCCGCCGCGATGCCGATCCCAGCGGCCGCACCTCCCAGGGAACCCTGGAGGATCGGCCGCGTCGGCGTCTGGAGCGCTCGTGCCGATACCACGGGAAGGACGAACAGGTCGTCGGCGAGGATGACCACGAAGCTCGACACTGCCGCGCCGACGGGGCCCATGATCGCGACCAAGAGGATCGACAGCAGGAGGTTCACCAGCGCCTCGGCGAGCACGATCGCCCCGATGACACGGTGCCGGCCGCTCGCGATGACCATGAGCATCATGACATGCGTGGGTGTCACGATCGTCCAGGCCACGGCGTACAGGATCAGCACCTGGACGCTCAACGCCGCCGACTGGCCGGACCAGATCTGGAGCAGATCGTCGGCCTGTAACGCCATCGAGCCGTATACCGTCCCGCCGATCAGTCCGGTCATGAGAACGGCACGGCGGACCAGCTCCGGTACGGCCTCGGGTCGTCTAACGAAGGCTGCCGCGAATGACGGCAACAAGACTCCCAAGCCTGGGAACAGGAAGTAACCCACGTAGCGCGAGAGTTGAGCGCCGGCGGCGTAGAGGCCGGCAGCCGCCGGCCCGGCAGCCGCGCCGACGATGACCACATCCGTGCCCACGCCAAGTTGCGTGGCTGTCTGCATGGCCAGGATGGGCAGCGAGAACGCCGTGACGGTCCGGATGTTGGCCCAGCCGGGCCAGTGCGGTCGTGCCCGGAACCAGCTCACCTGTCGCAGGAGTATCAGGGCGGCCAACGACCGTCCGACGAGCCGCCCGATGGGTTGGGCAGCAGCAGCACCGACGAGGCCCAGCGGCGGCAAGAGCATGATGAGGAAAAGCCCCGCGACGGCCACCTGTACCGCGTTCACCAGGAGCATCTCTCGAAAGCGACGAGTTCCCCGCAGGGTGCCCATCCAGCCGGCGGTACCGATGACGATGCCGAGGTCGAGGGCAAGGAAGGCGGCCACCGTCCACGCTTCCTGTGCAACGGACCCCTCCAGACGCAGGATCACCGGGATGAGGGTTCCCACGAGCGTCCCTATCACGACCGCGAGGCCACCCAGCAGCGCGTACGCCCCGTAAGCGGTTCGAACCTGCTCGATAGCTTCCGCGTCGCCGGCTACGGCACGGGCCGCCGCTCGCGCGGTCGTCGTCGAGAGACCGGCGTCAAGCAGCGTCAGGTAGCCGACGAGGGCTGTGGCAGCCGCCCAGATCCCGTAGGCCTCGGGCCCGAGCGCGCGCAGGAGGTAGGCGATGAGCAGGACGGCGTACAGGCCGGGCACGACAAGGGCCGCCAGGTGCCAGGCACCATGGCGCGCCACGCCATGGAGGGGATCGATCCCGTCGTCGGTGTCACCCGGCTCCACCCTAGCAAGTGCGCCCGAAGGCGGCGTGGGGGTCAGGAGGGGCACAGGCAGCGGAGTGGCAGGCGTTGCCACCCTGTGGTCATGAGTGGTCCGCGCGCATGATCCCGGAGGATAGTGCCAACGAGCGGCGCGACCTGGGCACTGCGCGTGAGAGCGGATGTCGGATCAGCCGGGATACGCTCCCCGACGTGAAGCGCTCGAAAGTCCTGTTCGCCACAGCCGACGTGCCGTGGCAGGCCGCCTCCGGCGCCAAGCTGCGTGACCTGGGCATCTATCGAGCCCTGGACGGTCAGACCGATCTCGAGTTGGTGTGCTTTCCGATCTGGAGTCAGCCGACAGAGCCGATCCCGCCGGGCCTCGCCCGGGTATTCCCCTCGCCGATGTCCCACGATCTGGCCCTGCGCGTGGTGATCCGTGCAGCCGCCACGCTTCGCGGTCGCCAGGTCTTCCAGGAGCACCTCGCACGTCTCGG
>JACCQX010000015.1 GCA_013813905.1 Chloroflexota bacterium | reverse complement strand
GACACGCCCGACTGGGTGCGTGACGCGGTCTTCTACCAGATCTTTCCCGACCGGTTCGCGTCCAGTGAGCGCGTGCCCAAGCCGGGACCGATGGAGCCCTGGGACGCTCCGCCCACCCACCATGGCTTCAAGGGCGGAGATCTGCTGGGCATCGTCGAGCGGCTGCCCTACCTCCAGGACCTGGGCATCACCGCGCTCTACCTGACGCCCATCTTCGCCTCGGCCTCCAACCACCGCTACCACGCCTACGACTACAACCATGTGGACCCGTTGCTGGGTGGCGACGAGGCCCTTCGCGAGCTGCTGGATGCCTGCCACGAACGCGGGATGAAGGTTGTGATCGACGGTGTCTTCAACCACTCGGGGCGCGGCTTCTGGCCGTTCCACCACGTGCTGGAGGCCGGCGCCGCTTCACCGTACCGGGGCTGGTTCCACCTGGACGAGGCGGCTCTTGATGCCGGACGACCGTTGGACGCCTACCCGACCGCGGATGAGGAACGTCGGATGAGCGAGGCGCACAGCCATGAGCCTCGTGGGCAGCGTTCCCACCGCGCGCTGGGCTACGAGGCCTGGTGGGACCTGCCGGCGCTGCCCAAGCTGAACACCGCTCATCCGGGTATGCGCGGGCATCTGATGGAGGCCATCGAGCACTGGACACGCTTCGGCATCGACGGCTGGCGCCTGGATGTGCCGGAAGAGGTCGAGGAGGGCTTCTGGCGGGAGTTCCGCCAGCGCGTGCGGGCCATCGACCCCGATTCGTACATCGTGGCCGAGATCTGGCGGGAGAAGCCCTGGTGGCTGCAGGGCGATCACTTCGATGCCCTCATGAACTACCCGCTGACGGAGGCACTGCTGGGTTACGTGGGTGGCCAGCACCTGGACTGGAGCGTGGTGTCCAGCCAGCACGAGTACCGGGAGTTCGTGCGGCCGATGGACGGACCCGCCTTCGCCGCGGCGCTGGAGCACTTCGTGACGATGTACGCGCCCGAGGTGGTGGCGGTGATGCTCAACCTGCTGGGCAGCCATGACACGGCGCGCTTCGTGACCCTGTGCGGCGGGGATCGCGCCTCGCTGCGGTTGGCCACGCTGGTGCAGATGACGCTGCCCGGCGCGCCCTGCATCTATTACGGAGACGAGGTCGGCCTGGAGGGCCGCCACGATCCGGACTGCCGCCGCGCGTTCCCCTGGCAGGAGGATCGCTGGGATGCCGGCCTGCGCGACTTCATCAGGGGCGCCGTCGCGCTTCGGCAGGCGCACCCGGTGCTGCGTCACGGCGACTTCCGCGTGATCGCGGCGCAGGGTCCTGCTATGGCCTATCTGCGCTCGGACCCGAACGACACGAGCGATGCCTGGCTGGTCGCGCTCGATCCCGGCGAAGAGGACGCGGTCCTCACGATCAAGGAGGAGGCGCTGGCCGGCCTCGCGGGGGCATCGGTCGAGGTGGTCCGCTGGGAGGGCTGGCCGGAGGGCTCAGTCGGTTCGATCCAACGGCTCGATGGTGGGGGCTTGGCCCTACAGCTGCCGTCACGTGGCGCCCTCGTCGCGCGGCTCATCCGATAGTCTCCACGATGTGGCCGACTTCTCCGTCCGCCTGAGCGACGACGATCTGCGGTCCCGGCTCGGGTCCGTGATCGACCGCGAGGGCAAGATCTCGCGCGCTCTCGATGCCCTGGGGCCGGTCGCGGATCGGCGCGTGGTGCTGCTGGACGCCGATTCCGGCCTGCGGGCGCGGCAGCTCGAGGCGCTGGGAGCACGCGTCACCGCCCTGCCGGGGAGGGTCGTCGCCCATCTGCCCCGCGGCCTGGCGGACGTGGTGATCTCCTTGTGGGCCGGCTTTCGCGGCGACTCGCCCGAGACCCTCCGGCAGGTGGCGGAGGCGGAGCGGGTCCTCCGACCCGGCGGCCGGTTGCTGGTGGTCCAGGACTATGGCCGCGACGACGTCAGCCGTCTCCTCGGTGAAGAAGCGACGGACCGCCAGGCGGTCGATGGGAGCCGACGCGACAGCTGGTTCCTGCTGCACGACTTCAAGTTGCGCGTGCTGCACTGCTGGTGGACCTTCGACTCGCTGGAGGAGGCGCACGACCTGCTCGTCGCCGGCTTCGGCCAACGTGGGACCGAGCTGGTCGTCGGCATGCGGCGTCCGCGCCTGGAGTACAAGGTCGCGGTGTATCACCGGACGCTGGGGGCGCCCGAAGGATCCCCGGACGAGGCGCCGGATGAGGATCGGCTGATGTCGCCGGAGGCCGCGTGACGCCCGGGCGCCTGGTCCTGCTGGTGGCGCTTGTCGGGTCGCTCGCCGTGGTGCTCTACGGACTCTTCCTGGACCGGACCGGCTCGACCATCGCCCTGACCGTGGCCGGCCTGGCGGTGCTGGGCATCACCTTCGCCATCATCGCCATCCGCCTCGCCGCCGCCTCCCTACGTACCGCCCACGAGGGCCACGGCGCTCGATCCCTGGTCACGGCGCTGATAGGAGGGATCAGTGCGCTGTTCGCCTCGGGGTCCCTGGGCTCGGCGGTGATCCTGGGCCTCCTCGCGCGTCCCGCCTGACGATCGACGCTCGCGCGGACCGCGGCGCCAGATCGCGCCTCCCCGGTACACTTCAGAAGCCCTGCGCCCCCATCGTCTAGAGGCCTAGGACGCCACCCTTTCAAGGTGGAGATCAGGGGTTCGAATCCCCTTGGGGGCACCACCGCTACGAGGCTCGGAGGGTCCGGCGCTCCTGTCAGTACCTGATCGCCGAACCGGATCACGTCAGCTGCTACTGGTGGTCGATGAGTAGCACAAGCAGGGCTGACCATCG
>JACCQX010000051.1 GCA_013813905.1 Chloroflexota bacterium | reverse complement strand
TCTCGCAGGAGCTGTGGGGCGACCTCTCCTACTACTCCGACCCGACCTACCTCGAGGAGCTGATGGCCGCGCTGGAGGCCGGCCAACGATAGGACGTCGCATATATCTCACATGAATGCCCTTGTCTCGCGGGGGCGGCCGCCGAACCGGCGCCGCCCGCGCGCCATGCCTTGCGTCCGGAGCCGGGAATCGGTAGCATCGGAAAAACCCCGGAGGACTGTTCCTTGGCGAAGTATGTCTTCGTGACCGGAGGCGTCACCTCCTCGCTGGGCAAGGGCATCACGGCCGCCAGCATCGGGCGGCTGCTCAAGAGCCGCGGCCTTTCCGTCTCCATCCTCAAGCTCGATCCCTACATCAACGTGGACCCGGGCACCATGTCGCCCTACCAGCACGGCGAGGTCTTCGTTACCGACGACGGCGCGGAGACGGACCTGGACCTGGGCCACTACGAGCGCTTCATCGACGAGAACCTGACCCAGCTCTCCAACGTGACCACTGGGCGCATCTATCAGGCAGTCATCGCCAAGGAACGGCGCGGCGATTACCTGGGCGGCACGGTGCAGGTCATCCCGCACATCACCAACGAGATCAAGGAGCGCATCGGCCGTGTGGCGCGCGATGGGCGGGCCGACGTGGTCATCGTGGAGGTCGGAGGCACCGTCGGCGACATCGAGAGCCTGCCCTTCCTGGAGGCCATCCGCCAGATGCGCAAGGACGTGGGGCGCGACAACGTGCTGTACGTCCACGTCACGCTCCTGCCGGCGCTGGCGGCCACCGGCGAGCTCAAGACGAAGCCCACTCAGCACTCCGTCAAGGAGCTGCGCGGCATCGGCATCCAGCCCGACGTCATCGTGCTGCGCTCCGACCACCCGGTCAGCCACGAGGTGCGTGAGAAGATCGCCCTCTTCACCGATGTCGCGACCGAGGCGGTCATCCCCGCCGAGACGGCGGAGACCATCTACGAGGTGCCGCTGCGCTTCGAGGAGCAGGGTCTGGGCGACCTGGTCGTGCGCGGACTCGGGCTGGCCGAGCAGGCGCGTCCCGCCGACCTCTCCGATTGGCGGGCACTGGTCGAGCGCATCAAGCGCCCCAAGGACCAGCTCGAGATCGCTCTGGTGGGCAAGTACATCGAGCTCCCCGATGCGTACCTCTCGGTGACCGAGGCGCTGCGACACGCCGGCTGGGCGCTGGACCGGGACGCGATGGTCCGCTGGGTCGACTCGGAGACGCTGACCGCCGCCAACGTGACCGGGCGGCTGGCCGGCGTGGCCGGCGTGCTGGTGCCCGGCGGTTTCGGCCATCGCGGCATCGAGGGCAAGGTCCTGGCCGCCCGGTTCGCTCGCGAGCAGCAGGTTCCCTACCTGGGCCTCTGCCTGGGTCTCCAGTGCGGGGTCATCGAATTCGCCCGTGACGTGGTCGGCAGCGCGGGCGCCAACTCGACCGAATTCGACATCTTCACCGACGCTCCCGTCATCGATTTCATGCCCGACCAGCGCGAGCTGGAGGACAAGGGCGGCACGATGCGCCTGGGCCTCTACCCAGCGCGGCTCACGGCTGGATCCAAGGCCGCTGAGGCCTACGGGACGGAGGTCATCTACGAGCGGCACCGCCACCGCTTCGAGGTCAACAATGCCTACCGCGAAGGGCTGGAGAAGGGCGGCATGATCCTGTCGGGGCAATCACCGGACGGGCGCCTCGTTGAGATCGTGGAGCTGCGCGACCATCCCTGGTTCGTGGCCTCGCAGTTCCACCCCGAGTTCAAGAGCCGGCCGGATCGACCTCACCCGCTGTTCAGCGGGTTCGTGACGGCGGCCATCCAACATGCCGCTCGGACCGGCACCCAGAGCGCTGCCAGCGGGGAGCTCCTTGCCGAGCGGGAGTCGGTGCCTATCCAGGCCTGAGGAGGGCGGCATGTGCCGCCCCCCTCGACGCTGTCAGGTATAGGGGTCCTTCTTGGGCTGGAGATAGAGGGTCGGGTAAGGCGCCGTGCACGCGGGGGCAGGACCGCTTGGATCGGCCTGGATCTCGGTATACAGCTGCAGACGCTGGTACAGCTCACCAGTAGAGAACACGAACCTCTTGTTCACCTGATATGTGATGGAACCGCCCGGGTAGTCGAAGTCCACGCGCCAAGGTTCCCCCTGGTACTTCGTCTCCCCCTTTCGGATGATGCGGAAGTTCCGGAGCATGGCGCCAGGCACGAGACTGTGCTCGCGCACATAGGCGTTGTCGTAAATCTTGAAGTGGAACTTCACCGACTTGATGTACACGCTCGTGGCGGTGGTCGTGCCGGTGTTGACGGTCGCGGTGACGTCGAAGCGGACACACCCGTGAAAGCCGCTGTCGGCCTCCCATGCCCATTTATGGATGACCGTGGTGGCCTCGTGCGGGTAATACACGTTCCTGGTACCTACATCAGCGTAGTACGCCAGCGCGCTCGAGCTGAAGGCAGTCACCAGGGCCAGGGCACCGGCCAGGGCGACCGCCAGGCGCCGCCAGCGGCTCCTCTCAGGGCTTCGTCGCATGTCGCGACCTCCGAATACGCCCGCGTCTATGAGGAACCGGCGAAGCGGCGCGGGGCACGAGCCGGGATGAGGCGTGACTCACATCGTGCCCACAATGTCCGCCTATCAGCCGGGAGTGTACTCCTCCCTGGAGTCCCCGTGACCTCTAGTGGACACGGGCGTAGACTGGACGCAACACAAAGAAGGAGTGCTGTCGATGAAGCTCTTTTTGGACACTGCCGACGTCGAAGAGATCCGCACCGTCGCGCGCTGGGGCGTGCTGGACGGCGTGACCACGAATCCCAGCCTGTACGCCAAGGTCGGCGGAGCCTACGAGGACATCCTCACGGAGATCTGTCGCCTGACGCCCGGTCCGGTCAGCGCGGAGGTCGTGGCCGAGGATGTCGAGGGCATGTTGCACGAGGGCCGTGCCTTCGCCAAGCTGGCGCCCAACATCGTGGTCAAGGTGCCCATGAGCGAGCCTGGCCTCGAGGCCATCTACCGCTTCGCGGAAGAGGGCATCAAGACGAACTGCACGCTCAT
>JACCQX010000088.1 GCA_013813905.1 Chloroflexota bacterium | reverse complement strand
CTACCCCTTCGCGCTGGCCGCCGGCCTGGGCCTCAACGCGGTGGTCGCCTTCGAGCTCATCCTGGGCCGCGGCTTCCTGTGGCAGGAGGCCATGGCGGTCATCGTCTGGGAAGGCATCCTGATCCTGCTGCTCGTCCTGACGGGGCTGCGCGAAGCGATCATGAATGCCATCCCGATGACGCTGAAGCGGGCCATCGCGGTAGGCATCGGCCTGTTCATCCTGTTCATCGGGCTGGTGAACGGCGGTTTCGTGGTCTCCACGGGCGCCGTGCCGCCGGTCACGCCGGCGGGCATCCTCAACGTGGCCACCCTGACGTTCGTGATCGGTCTGGCCATCACGCTGGCCCTCGTCGCGCGCAAGGTCACGGGGGCATTGCTCATCAGCATCCTGCTCACGACGGTGGTGGCCGTGGTGCTCAATATGGTCGTCGGCACAGCGAACTCCGGGTTCGGCCCGGGGCAGGCGGTCCTGCCCACGGAGCTGAGCGGCTACATCTTCGACTTCAGCCTGAACAACTTCGCGACGATCTTCCAGCCGCTCAGGCCGGAGTACCTCTTCGGCATCTTCACCAAGGGTGAGGGCATCGCCTGGATCGTGATCATCGCGCTGGTGATCTTCAGCCTCATGCTGTCCGACTTCTTCGACACCATGGGCACAGTCATCGGCGTTGGGGAGCAGGCCGGTCTGGTCGACGACCAGGGCCGGCTGCCGGGCATCCGCAACGTGCTGGTGGTCGACTCGATCGGTGCCGTCGCCGGCGGGGCCTTTGGGGTCAGCTCCAACACCACGTATATCGAGTCGGCGGCCGGCGTCTCCGAAGGCGGCCGGACCGGCATGACGGCGGTCGTGGTCGGTCTGCTGTTCCTGGTGGCGATCCTGTTCGCGCCGATCGCGGGCATCGTGCCAGCGCAGGCCACGGCGCCGGTGCTCGTCATCGTGGGCTACCTGCTGTTCACTCTGGCCAGGGACTTCGACTGGAGCGACATCGACGTGACGTTCCCCGCCCTGGCCACGCTCATCGTGATGCCGCTCACCTTCACCATCACGACAGGCATCGCGGCCGGCTTCGTGACCTTCGTGTTCCTGAAGGTGGTCAAGGGCCGCGCCGGCGAGGTGCATCCGCTGATGTGGCTTGCGGCCGCCGCCTTCGTGCTGTTCTTCGCGGCTCCCTGGATCCAGAGCGTGCTCACTCCGCCGCCGCCCGCGCTGTAGTGCAGGGAGATGGTTTCGTCCGTTAGCAAGGAAGTGTCGCTGTCGCGGCCCCAGGCGATCCGGCGCGCGGCGATGATCCTGCTGGTCGTCGCCTCGGTCATGGCTATCGGCGCGACCCTGACGACCGCGACACCCGCTCAAGCCGCGAGCTGCGGCTCGACGTTCGAGGAGTCCCTCGACTTCCGGGAGGCCTTCGGGCTTTCCACCGATCCCGAGCTCATCCAGCGTCTGCTCGATGATCCGGCCGCCGACTGCACATGGGGCGTGCCTTTGACGCCGGAAGAGTCGGACGAGATGGACCGACGGAACTCGGTCGAGCTCTACATCAGAGCCCTTGCCGGTTACGTCGACCGGCACGACGACGACTTCGGTGGCCTGTACATCGACCAGGGCGCGGGAGGCACGGTGGTCCTGCTTACCATTCCCAGCACGACGCAGGCGCAGGTCGACGAGGCCTTGTCCCTGGTCGATCGAGGCGCGCCGGGCTCGCTGGAGGTGGTCACGCGAGAGGTGAAGTACAGCCAGCGTCGGCTCTACACGACCCAGGACGAGATAGAGGACCTCTGGGCGGATCCGCGGATGGAGGGGATCGTGGGCTTCGGCCCGTCCATCATCGAGAACCGCGTGGAAGTGGACATCCTCGTGCCGCGGTTCGCGGCGGTCCGCGACTTCCTCCTGGGGCGCTATCCCGAGGATCTTTTAAGCTTCGTCGAGCGGACCAGCGGCGACTCGGCCGCCTGTGGTTGGTGTGACGAGGATCCGCCGGAAACGCATGCTTCGGTCACGACCGGAGTTCCCAGCTCCCGCCTGGCCGCATTGGCGGCGGCATTCGGTGCCACGACGGCTTTCGTCCTGGCTCGGGGACCCCGGCGGCGGCGTATCTCATCGGGCAAGTGAACGCCCGATCCGTCACTTATCACGTCCCCCATCCGTAGGTCGCGAACGGGCGGGCCGTGCCGCTCGCGTCCGGCCGTCACGTGCCAAACGCCTCGCCGCGGCGTAGCTTCGTTCACGATGCGCGGCACGCCTGCCTAGCGCTGCCGCACGCCGGCACGCCCGCACGCCGGCGCCGTGTAGCATGCGGGCGCATGTTCGAACGTACCGCGCTGCCCGACGGACCGCGCGTCATCTCCGCACGTCTGGCCGGCACTCGGTCTCTGTCGATCGCCGCGTACGTGATGGTCGGCTCACGGCTGGAAAGCCGCGAGCAGTCGGGCACGGCACACTTCATGGAGCACCTGACCTTCAAGGGCACCGAGGCGTATCCCACGACCCGCGCCGTCTCGGAGGCCATCGAGGGCATCGGAGGGACCTCCAACGCCGCCACGGACCGGGAGTCGACCGTGTACTGGACGCGGCTGCCGGTGCGGGACGCCGAGCGCGGCTTCCACGTCCTGGGCGAGCTCATGCGCCGGCCGCTGCTGCGCGGCGAGGACATCGCCAAGGAGCGCGACATCATCGTGGAGGAGATCCGCTCGTACCGGGACGATCCCGGCCAGTACGTCTTCAACGTCTTCGATGAGACCTTCTTCGGTGACACGGCCATGGGCTGGGAGATCGCCGGGGACGAGACATCCGTGCGTAGCCTGGCTGACGAGGACATCCGTGCCTTCTGGTCGGCGGGATATCGACCGGCCAACGTGGTGGTCGCCGTAGCCGGTGACCTTTCCCATGACCAGGCCGTCGCCATGGTCGCCGGCGCCTTTGGCAGCGGCAACGGCTCCGTGCCAGGGTTCGTCGCCGCTCCGAAGCTGCCTCACAAGCGGTTCGCGCTGCTGGAGCAGCACACGTCGCAGGCACACGTCTGCCTCGGCCTGCCGGCGCTTCCCCGGGATCATCCCGACCAGTGGGCCCTGGAACTGCTGAACACGGTCCTGGGTGACGGGTCCAGCAGCCGGCTGTTCCTGCGCGTGCGCGAGGAAGCTGGCCTCGCCTACGACGTCCACTCGTTCACCTCCGACTACGCCGACTGCGGCACGCTCCAGGTCTATGCCGGCGTCGACCCGACCGACCTGCCCGCCGCCCTGGAAGCGATCCTGGAAGAGCTGGCTCGACTGCGCGACGAGCCGGTGCCGGCTGAGGAACTGGCCAAGGCGCGGGCCTACGCACGAGGCCGGCTGGAGCTTCGCCTGGAGGAGAGCCGCCATCTCGCCTCGTGGCTGGGTGTCCAGGAAGCCCTCCACGATCGCGTGCTGACGCTGGACGATGCGCTCTCGGCGCTCGACGCGGTGTCCCCGCAGGCGATCCACTCCCTGGCGCAGCGGCTGATGCGGGACGATGCCCTATCCCTCGCCGTCATCGCACCCAAGCGGAACGCGCGTCGGCTGGAGAAGGTCTTGCGGCTCCCGTGAGCCAGCCGGCGGCGGCCGAACAGCGATCCCTGCGTGCCGTTGCGGCCCGCCTTAAACATGAGGAGCACCAGTGACGGAGAAGACTCTCATCCTGATCAAGCCCGACGGCGTCCAACGCCTCCTGGTGGGGCGCATCCTGGAACGCTACGAGCAGCGCGGGCTGCGCATCGTGGGACTCAAGCTGGTGGCTGTGGACCGCGAGCTCGCCGAGCGCCACTACGACGCGCACCGGCAGAAGCCCTTCTTCGCCGGCCTGGTGGAGTTCATCATCTCCTCGCCCTTGGTGGCCATCGCCGTGGAGGGGCTGAACGCCATCGCCGTCTGCCGCGCCATCAACGGCGCCACTCGCCCGCATGAGGCGGCACCAGGCACGATCCGCGGCGACTTCGCCCTCGAGACGGGACAGAATCTGGTGCACGCGTCCGATTCGGCGGAGAACGCGGAGGCCGAGCTGGCGCTCTGGTTCCGGCCCGAGGAGCTGATCGACTACGAGCGCGACATGGATCGCTGGGTGAACGGCTCTAGCTGATAGCGAGCAGGAACGCGGCCCGCGCACGCCGCAGGCGCCTCACCGATCAGGGAGCCGCGAATGGTCGCCAGTCGGCGGCGGCCGCGGCGGGACCGGTGAGATCGCCCGCCACGAGCCCCAGGGTCACCACCAGGGGAATCGCGCCCAGGGCCAGGACCAGGCCCGCGGCGACCCACCGCGCTGCGCGCCTCCGTCGCCCCGCCGGTGACGCCGATACCGCGTCAGCCGAACCGATACCGGCCCACGCGAGGCGCAGGTAGCCCAGCGCCAGGGCCATCGAGGCGCCCGCGACCAGCACGGCGGCCTCTCCGGGCATGACGCCCTGGACGATCGACAGGCGGGCCTCGAAGGGTGGCGAGCCCGGCCAGCCGAGGCCCGCCACGACGGGAAGCAGCAGACCGGAAAGGAGCAACGGAGCGCGCTCGATCCAGCCGCGGATCTCGCTGATGCGTCGGCCGCCCATGCGTGCTGCGACCGCGAGCGACCAGGCCGCCAGCGCCGTGCGCGCGAGTCCGGACACGATGAGCCACAGGATCAGAGCCGGCAGCGCCGCCGCGCCGCCCGCCAGCGCGAGCACCACGAGAGCACCGTCACCGATGGCATGCACGCTCAAGAGCGACCCGAGGTCATCCTGTACCAGCATCGCCAGCGCCGCCAGGACGATGGTCAGGCTCCCGATGATGGCCAGCACATCCCTCGCCACGGCAGTCTCGAGGACTCCCGCCACCGGACCGGTGGCCAGCCAGGCCGCGGCCAGGAGGCCGAAGAGGTAGGGCGCCCAGACGCTGGTCAGGGGAATCATCGGAAGTGGCGCTGTTCGCGCGGCGCGCAGCGGCAGGAGGTGGAGCGGCACCACTCCGACGCGCAACGCGACCGCTCCCACCACGAGGAGGGCAGCGATGGCGGCGGCGGAGCTGCCCGCTGCGCCCGGTGCGTCCGGTGCGCCTGGTGCCGCCAGCGATGCCAGGAGCACAGCCGCCAGGGCGATGCCCGGCACCAGCGCGGCCTGCCGGTACGCTCCCTGCCAGGTACGGCCCGCACCGGCCAGCGCCAGGACGCCGGTGGCGGCCGCGAGCGTCAGTGCCGTGGCCGGCTCGGCGATGGTCAGCGAGAGGGCCGTGGCCGTCACCAGCACGCAGGCCAGCAGGGGCAGACCAGGGCTCGGTGCCACCAGCATCGCGACCACCACGATCAGGGCGAGCGAGCCGGCCAGGGCCGAGAGCCAGAGGCGGATCAGCGGGGCATCGATCGACTGCGACTCGCCCAGCGCGACCGGCGCCTCCACGGGAGCGACCAGGACGGCTGCGGTCACGGCGGACAGGGCGACAGCTCCAGCGAGGCCGGCGCCCCTGGGCCATCCTCGAACCAGCAGCACGGCCAACGCGCCCACGGCCGCGAGCAGTGCCGCGACGAGCGGTATCACCCGTCCGTGGTCGGTCGAAGGGAATGGACCGCGACGGCAGCAGCGGCGGCCGGCAGCACCAGGCCGATCGCCACCAGCGTCACGTCGGCCGCGGCGGCTCCCAGGCCGGTCACGATCAGCCAGGCCGCGGCCGAGCAGAACGCCGCTCCCGCGGCCAGACGCGCCGGCTGGGCGGCGGTCAACAGCGGTCCCAGTCCGACGACAAGGAGTGCCAGGCCAGCGCCCAGGGACCAGCGCCCAGGCTCCAGCAGGTCGGCCAGGCGAGCGCCAGTCCCACGACTCGCGTCAAGCGCCGCCACGGCCAGGGGCCAGGCCGCGACTCCCACCGTGACGGCCACGCCCGCCATCGCGAGCCAAGCCAGCGTGGCCAGCGCGCTGCTCCTCGGCAGGCGAGGACCGATCGGTCGCAGGGCGACCCACAGGAGATAGCCGCCCAGCAACGTACCTACGAGATAGGCCCCCGCACTCAGCGTCCAGGCCATCGCGTCCGGCAGCGCCGGCCGGCAGAGCGGCAGGAGCACCAGCGCGGACAGCACGCCGGCCAGGAACGCGATGCGCTTTCGGGCGAGCACTGTCAGCCCCGCACCGATCACCGCCACCAGCGCGGCGGCTACGGGCATGAGCTCCACCGATCAAGGCGCCCCGCTGGGACCGTCGCCGGCGCCCACGGTGAGATGCGGGTACTCGGGCGTGTCCAGGATGGCGAGCGTCCCGATCGGCCAGTAGCGCAGGAACGCTCGACCGACCACATGGTTGACCGGGACGAAGCCGATGCGCGCGCTGCGCGAGTCGGACGAATCGGACCGGTGATCGCCCAGCACGAACAGCGCACCATCCGGCACGTCCCAGGCGGTGAGCCGCTGGTCGATGGCGTAGGTCCGAACTCCGTCGCTCACGTAGTCCGATTCGTCGAGCGGCGTGCCGTTGACCCAGACGCGGCCCTCACGGATGGCCAGCCGGTCACCGGAGACCCCGATGACGCGCTTGATGTAAGGCGTGTCGTCCCGCTCAGCGGCGCTGGCCGGCGGCCGGAATACGACGATGTCACCGCGCTGGTAGGGGTCGAAGCGAGGGGTCAGCTTGTCGACGAGGACGAACTGACCCTCCTGAAGGGTGTCCTGCATGCTTCCCTGGACCACTCGATAGGGCTGGGCCACGAACGCCTGGATGGCCGCGTACACGACGACGGTCAGGACCAGCATCTGGAGGATGTGGATCAGGAAGCCGAACGGTCGCCTCACGGGCTGCCGAGTATAGGCGGGCGTCCTGCTTTGACGGGCCGCGCGTGTGGGCGTTACACTCCGGCCGCCTGCGAAACGAGCAGCCCCGGGTCGTGCCGGGGCATTTCCATGTCTGCCCAAGACATGGCGTGGCGCGGTACCAACGACGCCGGAACCAAGCGCTGCAACCAAGTGCCCTGCTGGGCCGCATCGAGGAGGCTCCCGAACGCCGTGGCTGACGCCATCAACCTGATCATCCCCATCGCCGGCATCGCGGCCGTCCTGTTCGCGATCTACCTGGCCCGCGACGTGCTGAGCCGCGACACCGGCACGCCGGCCATG
>JACCQX010000026.1 GCA_013813905.1 Chloroflexota bacterium | reverse complement strand
CAAGTCCGTTCATGGCGTCCACCAGCTCGAAGGCCAGCTTCTCGCTCATCGACTTGCCGCTGCGCCGGCGCGCCGACTGGACCAGCCAGCGGACGCCGAGCGAGACTCGACGGTCGCCCCGGATCTCCACCGGGACCTGATACGTGGCGCCACCCACGCGACGCGGCTTGACTTCGATGATGGGCGTCGCATTGCGTAGCGCCGCGTCCAGGACCTCAAGGCCCGGCCGGTGCGCGGCAGCCTCCGCGCGCGCCAGGGCCTGGCGCAGGATCCGCTCGGCGAGACCCTTCTTGCCGTCCGTCATGAGCTTCACCACGAAGCGGTCCGTGGTGCGCGTCAGGGTGGGTGCGTATTTGGCCTTGCGGGGGATCCCGACTCGTCGCGGCATGGCTCCGGCTCTACTTCGGCTTCTTCGCGCCGTAGCGCGAGCGGGACTGCTTGCGGTCACGGACGCCGGCGGCGTCCAGGGTGCCGCGGATGATGTGGTACTTGACCGAGGGCAGATCCTTCACGCGCCCACCCCGCACCAGGACCACGGAGTGCTCCTGGAGGTTGTGCCCGATGCCCGGGATGTAAGCCGTCACTTCCATCTGGTTGGTGAGCTTCACGCGGGCGATCTTACGCAACGCGGAGTTCGGCTTCTTGGGCGTCATCGTGCGGACCTGGAGGCACACACCACGCTTCTGCGGGGCGCCCGGAATCGACTCCTGGCGCTGGCGCAGGCTGTTCCAGTTCCTTCGCATGGCCGGTGCCTTGACCTTGGCGATCTTCGGCTTGCGGCCCTTGCGCACGAGCTGACTGATCGTGGGCACGAAGATGGACTCCTTGTTCGGTGGGGGTCGGTGGGCGGACGCCCGGCGAGTACCGGAGGGGACGCCGGGCGCACGCGCGAGCGGGGCTTGGTCGTTGTCTGGAAGTGGTGGACCGGTCGTGGGCGCCGCCGGGATGGAGAGTGATCCACGACGCCGTGTGATCGACCGGCACGGGCCGGAAGCGGCCTTCCAGCCGCGAACGCGAAGTCTACCGTATGCCGCTTCGCAGTGTCAACGCGACTGTCGTTTCGATGGTGCCTTGGCGAGCGAACCTCGCGATGGCGACTCGAGACCCATCCATCCCTGGCGGCGCTGGCGGCGAACGTGACAGAGTCTCGGCCCCGTTCAGGTGACAGGGTCTCGGCTCCTCGACAGGCATGTGTCGACGCCTCTGGGGGCGGTCATCCCTGTTGGACCTCGAACTCCGTCAGGTGCGCTGAACAGGTGGCGTCATGGCAATGTCCGCCAGAGGTTCGTCGCAAGGACCTTCAGGACGCGGGAGCGCTGTTCTGCCGTCAGATGTTGGCCGAGGCAGAGCTTGGGTGCTCCGAACGGGTCGCCGGAACCTCGGCCTCCGGCATCACCACCAACCTGCCGACCCCAGCGGACCGTCAGCCGGCGTTAGCCGGCTCGGACTCCAGCTCGGCGCTCTCCCCTTCCGCGCCCTCCTCCTCCGATGAAGGCAGATCGTCCTCGTCCTCGTCGTCCGCGTCGGAGTCCAGGAAGGGGTTGCCCTCCAGGTCCGCCACGGGATCGGCTGAGGCGGCCTCGGTGCGCAGCTCCGCCCGCTCGGCGAGCAGCGGGTTGTGCCCGTCCTCCCCATCGACCGGCGGCTGATCACCGGACTCGGCCAGGAACACGTTGTAGTCCTGATCGAAGCCCTCCGGGAGCTCGCCGCCGGCGAGAGCCTCCGCGGCGGCACGACGCTCTGCCTCGCGGCGTAGCGCGACGTTGGCCGGCGCACCCGACCCGGCCGGGATGAGCTTGCCGATGATGACGTTCTCCTTGAGGCCGATGAGCCGATCCTTGGCGCCGTTGATGGCGGCTTCGGTGAGCACTCGGGTGGTCTCCTGGAAGGAGGCCGCGGCAAGGAAGCTGCTGGTGTTGAGCGAAGCCTTGGTGACGCCCAGGAGCACGGTCTCGGCGGTGGCCGGCTCGCCGCCCTCGGCCAGGACGTTGTTGTTGATCTCCTCGAACTCGAACTTGTCGACGAGCTCGAAGGGCAGCTGCTCCGAGTCGCCCGGCTGATCGATGCGCACCTTGCGCAGCATCTGGCGCACGATGATCTCGATGTGCTTGTCGTTGATGGTCACGCCCTGACTGCGGTACACGCGCTGGACCTCCTTGACGAGGTAACGCTGGACCGCGTCCCGGCCGCGGGTCTCGAGGTACTCCTGCGGGTTGATGGGGCCGTCCGTGATGGGGTCGCCGGCCCGGATGAGCTGGCCGTTCTCCACCAGCAGCTTGGCGTTGTGGGGGATGGCGTACTCGCGCTCGACCACGTCCTCGGAACGGACCATGAGCCCGTCCTCGTCGCGCACCATGAGGCCCGAGTCGGGTGCCCTCACCTCGTCGACCTGGTCGCCCTCCAGCCGAGCGAGGACCTGGTTGGCCTCCACCACGTCGCCTTCCTGGACCAGCACCTCATGGCCCGCTGAGATCCGCAGCGGCGTATCGAACGCCTCGCGGCTGGTCACCTTGACCCGGCGCGCGCCGTTCTCGCCCTGGATGATCTCGACCACTCCGTCGATGTGGCTGATCTCGGCCTTGCCCTTGGGCATGCGGGCCTCGAACAGCTCCTCGACGCGCGGCAGGCCGGCCGTGATGTCGAGGCCGGCCACGCCGCCGGTGTGGAACGTCCGCATGGTGAGCTGCGTGCCGGGCTCGCCGATGGACTGTGCGGCGATGATGCCCACCGCCTCGCCGATGCCGATCAGCTGACCGGTGGCCAGGTTGCGTCCGTAGCAGGAGCGGCAGACGCCGTAGCGCGACTGGCAGGTCAGCGGCGAGCGGACCAGCACCTCGGCCACGCCGGCCTCGTCGATGGCCAGGCCCAGCGCCTCGTCGATCTCGACGTTGCGCGCCGCGATCGGCGCATCCTTCTTGCGGGCACCGGGCGCGGTCACCGGACCGGCCGCGAAGCGACCGACCAGGCGGCGGCGGAAGGCCTCCGGCTCCGTGCCCGCGAACTCC
>JACCQX010000023.1 GCA_013813905.1 Chloroflexota bacterium | reverse complement strand
TTTTTCGTGTCACCGGACGCGCCCAGGAGGACGACTGATCCGACCTTGCCGCCGTTGCCAGGACAGGCCTGCGAGAGAAGTGCAGCGCTGGAACATGACAGACGCCCGCGCGCGCACCGACGAGGCGAGCTCAGCCGGGCGAGGGCACTGGATTCGGGGCGTCGCTGGCGGGCTCACCGGGATCCCGGGCCCACGCCGCGTTACGGAAGGGCACTTGGCGGAGGAAGAGGACGAGGCCCGCGGCGATGCCCACCAGGCGCAGTGCGCGGTGCACGCCTTCACCATGGGCACGGTGACGGCCGAGCTCGGGGCTAGCTTCGGATCGGCCTTCGCCTTCGCTCCAGGGTCCGGCGGGAGGGAGGATCGGTGGCCTTTGCGACCGGGCACCGTGGCGCAGGGATCAGCGCCAGCCGCCGAGTCGCCTGAGGCAGAGTTCGAGTTCTCTCTGAACGTCCTGGTCGAAGGCCTGCGGGCACGGGTGGCGGCGCAGCGGCCTGCTCGATCGGAGGCCGCAGCGCCAGATGTGGCTGAACCGGCATGACCGTGCGCCTCCTGGTCACGGGAGGCACGGGGTTCGTAGGCGGCTGGATCGCCCGGACGGCCGCGGCGGCCGGCCACCCGGTGCAGGTCATCGCGCGGGAGGAGGGAGGCGGCGCTGTCGGGCTCGCTGAGTCGGGCGTGGAAGTCCTGGTCGGTGATCTGACCGATCGCGCCTTCATGGTCGACGCCCTCGGCCAAGTCGAGGTCCTTGTACATGCTGCGGCGACCTATGCCTACGATCGCGCCGCCGGCCGGCGTGTGGTGGAGGAGACGCCTGCCTTGTCTCGGGCCGTCCTGGAATCGGCCCTCACGGCGGGGACCGCGCACGCCATCGACATCAGCAGCGCCATCGTATTCAAGCCCCACGCGGCCGGCCCACGACGCGGCGTCACGGACATCGATTCGCCGCGCTGGACCCCGGCCGACCGCGCTTGGGGCGACCCGTACCTCGCCAGCAAGGTCCTGGCTGATGAGGAGGCCGAGCGGGCGCGTGACCGCGGCTTGGCCATGTCCTCGGTCCATCCCGCCCTCGTCATCGGACCGGAGGACAGGCGACCCGGCACATCGGGTGCCCTGTTGCTCTCGCTCCTCGACTCGGCGGCGGTGCCTGACGTGACGGCCGGCTGGTGCGATGTGCGCGACGTGGCGGACGCGGTGCTGGCGATCGCGGAGCGGCCGCCCGGGGGCCGCTATCTCGTGACGGCCGAGACGCTCTCCTTTCGACGCGTCTGCCGAACGCTGGATACGGTCACCGGACGCAGCCAGCAGCGCGTCTTCCTGCCCCGGCGCGTGGTCGGAGCCCTGGCCCGGGTCAACGACCTGGCCGGGGGACTCTTGGATGCCAGGGTGCCACCACGGGCAAGCCTCGAGTTCCTGCTCGGTACCCGAGGCCTCATCGATGGCAGCAGCGGACTGCCGGCGCTGGGCCTCCGATATCGACCCTTCGAAGCCAGTGTCGCGGACTCGCTGGCATGGTGGGCGCGTAACGGGATGGTGGATCCGTCACTGGGGACAGCATTCGATCCGGAACGACCAGACCGATGAGAAGCGGTCGGGCTATGAGATGCCGTTCGCGGCGAGCGCCGTCTCCCGGCTCGTGCGACGAAGTCGCGCGCCTTCGGGGACCTGATCCCGCGCGTGATACGAGGAGCGCACCAGCGGCCCGGACTCCACGTGCTTGAACCCGAGCGACAGCGCCTCTTCCTTCATCGCCGCGAACTCATCGGGGTGATAGTAGCGCTCCAGCGGTAGATGGCCCTCCGTCGGTCGCAGGTACTGACCGATGGTCAGGATGTCGCAGTCCACGGCGCGCAGGTCCCGGAACGCCTGCGAGAGCTCCGACCGCTGCTCCCCCAGCCCGACCATCAGGCTGGACTTGGTATGGACGGTCCCCTCCCGCCCGGCTATATCGAGAGCCATCTCCTTGGCCCGGGCGAGCACCTGGAGGGAGCGGCCGTAGCGGGCGCGCTTGCGCACCGGCTTCTGCAGCCGCTCGACCGTCTCGAGGTTGTGGTTGAGGATGTCCGGCGCAGCCTCCATCACCGTCCGAAGCGGGCCATCAGTGCCGTTGAAGTCCGGGATCAGCACCTCGATGCCCATGCCCGGCGACTCTCGCCGCAGGGCGCGGATGGTCTCGGCGAAGATGTGCGCACCGCCGTCGGGCAGGTCGTCGCGCGCGACGCTGGTGATCACGCAATGCTCCAGGGCCATGCGCCGCACGGCCTCCGCGACCCGTCGAGGCTCGTCGTCGTCGTTCCAGGTGGGGCGCCCCGTCTTCACCGCGCAGAATCCACAGGCACGGGTACAGACATCGCCCAGGATCATGATCGTGGCGGTGCGCTGCTCCCAGCACTCACCGATGTTGGGGCAATGGGCCTCTTCGCAGACGGTGTTCAGGTCCAGACCGCGGACGATGCCCTTCAGCTCCTGGTAGTTGTCGCCGGTGGGGATGCGCGCCCTGATCCAGTCAGGATGGCGGCGCGGGGCGGTCCCGCCATCAGCTGCTATCTCGAAGCGTCCGCCGCCCATGGCGATGGTCCCCGGCAGGGCCACCTGCCCGACCCCGTGCCCGCCGTTCGGGCCACCTGATCCCGAGGAGACCGGTTGGAACATCTGGAGCTCCCGGCGCATCAGACGCACTCCGGGTGGGGCAGGTAGAGCCCGCCACCGTAGGCCGGCGGACGAGCCACCACCAGACTTTCCGGCGCGGCGCCAGCGGCAGGCTCGTCGATCAACAGGATGCGCTTCTCTCCAAGGGAATAGCCCGTCTCGACCAGGCTCGTCTCATTGAGCCTTCCTTCGTTGGAAAGCGCCCAGCGAGCGTCGGTCAGGACGTAGACGGATCCCCCGTAGCGGACCCAGACCGGCATGGTGGCATGTGTCAAGCCATCCGTCGCCGCACAGCCAGACAGTCGCTGTCCCGACTGGACAAGGGGTCCGGGACCGGTCCACGAATCGACCAGCCCTTCCCGCCAGCGCTCATGCACGTTGATCACGACCACCGCAGCGATAGCCAGGACGACGGCGAGGACGACCAGCCGGCGAAAGATCGGATGCCACTCGAGCGGCATGGAGCGCGTGCGCCCGACGGGGACCTCGCGGCCCGCCTGAAGCGCCCGAACGAGACTGCTGTATCGGTCCCGACCGCTGTGCTCCATGCGCTCACGCCGCTCCGCCCTCTCCTCGATGGATGGTCGAACCTGAGGCGCGAGTGGATCGGGCATCGAACGGTATCGCGGGACCGTCTACCAGACCGGGGTCTGTGGGTCGGCCGACTCCAGCCACCGCTTCACGTCCTGGACGAAGCGCCCGATCTGCGCGCCATCCGTGCCGCGGTGATCGAAGCTGACGCAGATGTTCATCATCGGGCGGATGCCGATGGTGTCGCCAGCCGGCGTCTCCACCACCACCGGACGCTTGACGATGGCCTCCATGGACAGGATGGCGATCTCCGGCACGTTGACGATGGGCTGGCTGGAGACGGAGCCGAACCAGCCGGTGTTGTTGAGCGTGAACGTACCGCCCTGGATGTCATCCATCTTCAGGCGGTTGGCGCGAGCCCGCGTGGCATAGTCCTGCACCCACAGGTTCAGCCCGTGGACGCTGTAGCGATCCGCGTCGTGGATGACCGGCACGATCAGCCCGTCATCGACCGCCACGGCCACTCCCAGGTTGATCGACGCCTTGCGCAGGAGTCCTTCCTCCGTCCAGTGGGCGTTGAGATCGGGATGGCGACGGAGCCCCTCCACGACGGCCTTGCCGATGATGGCCACGAACGAGAGAGCGGTCCCCTCGCGTTCCTGGTACTGCCGCTTGACGGCATCGCGCAGCGCCACGACGCCCGACATGTCGACCTCCACGGTCGTGTAGGCGTGGGGGGCGCTCGACTTGGACTCGACCATGTGCCGCGCGATGGCCTTGCGCATGGGGGTCATGGGCTTGAGCTCGTCCTG
>JACCQX010000012.1 GCA_013813905.1 Chloroflexota bacterium | reverse complement strand
CCCGCCTCGCGGCAACGGATGAGCTTGCGGCCGATCAGCTCGTCGGTCTCAGCCTGATCCCGACGCCGTTCCGAGTGGCCCACGATGCACCAACTTGCCAGTCCCGCCAGCATCGACGCCGCGATCTCTCCGGTGTATGCGCCGCTGACCTCCGCGTGGACGTTCTGGGCACCGACGTCGACGCCTGTTCCGGCAAGCGCCTGGCCCACCGCGGCGAGCGACACGTAGGGCGGGCAGATGACTCGCCGGACGAGGGGTTCGTCGGTCGCCGCGGCGATAGCCCTGGCCAGCTCGCCGGCATCCATGAGCGACGTGTTCATCTTCCAGTTGGCCACGACGAGCACCGTCCGCACGCGGCGCATCATCCCATGCCGGACGTGGCGCGGATGCGCTCCGCCTGGGCCTCGAGGCGCTGGAAGGAACGCTGGACCCGGGCACGCGACAGGCCCAGGCGCTCGGCCAGCTCGCGAAGGTTCTGCTCGGGCGCCTGGCAGCGCAGCCGCGCTATCCGGCGGTCCAGCGCTGGCAGACCGTCCCACTGGCCGCTGGCCTGCAAGTGCTCGATGGCCGCCAGCTGCCGGCTGGACGCGGCGACCGAGCGGCGAAGGTTGGCACTCTCCGCGTTCAAGACGCGGTTCAACTGCCCGTGCAATGACTGCACCACTCCGCGGGACTCCAAGTCGAGGACGGCGGCGGTCGCTCCGATCCGGCGCAGGAAGCTGATGACGACCTCGCGACCCTTCCAGGTGATCACGGCCCTGCCCCTGCGGAGGCGCCAGGACGCCGGCATCTCCAGCGCTGCCAGGCGGGCGGCCAGGACTTCACCCTCCTCGCTGGGCACGACGAGCTCGAGGTGCGTCTGGCCGGGGGAGAAGGTCAGGGACCCATCGACCAGGAAACGTCCCCGCAGCCAGGCCATCCGACAATGCTCCTCGGCTGAGTCCCAGTCGAGATCCGTCGGCCCTGCCGTGCCACCGCCCTCCTGACGCCCGGCACGCTCCTCAAGACGAACCGCCAGACGCGCCACCGCCGCTGAGCGCGCTCGACCGGTGGCGGCCCTGCCCAGCGCAGCCCGCTCGGACCGCCGGCAGCAGGAGCGGGCCGGCTCGACCCCGGCCAGCTCCGCCCGCAGGGCGGCCACCAGATCTCGCTCTCGTTCCATGGCTCAGCGTCAGGCGCTGCGTATGGCAGCCGGTGCTGCGCGCAACGGGGCATGCTCTCGGTGCAGCCGCATCAGGAGCGTGGCGAGCTTGAGCGGATCGTGGTGGTGAGCGTTGTGGTCATCGACCACATCGGCCAGGACGAGTCGTGGTCGCCTCTGCTCGGGCGGCAGGTCGACGACCACCGGCGAGCTGGGGTAGCCGGGCGGCACGCGCGCACGCGGGTTGTCGTTGGCCACGACCACATCGACGAGATCGCCCAGGCCGTGAGCGTGCAGCGCGCCGAGGTGCTGGGCCAGGGTGTACCCCTCGGTCTCGCCCAGCTGCGTGGCCACATTCGCGACGTAGACGCGCAGCCCGCTCGCTGCTTTGAGGGCAGCCTGGATGCCGGGCACGAGAAGACTCGGCAGCAGGCTCGTGTAGAGGCTGCCCGGTCCCAGGACGATGAGCTCGGCGGTGTCGATCGAGTCGCTGGCCTCCGTGCTGGCCGCCACGTGTGACGGTGAGATCCAGACGCGCCGGATGTCTCGGGAGGCGCCTATCAGCGATTGACCTTCCACCGTCCGCCCGTCCGCCATCTCCGCATGGAGCGTGAGGGCCTCGCCGGCCACAGGCACGACCTTGCCTCGCACCGCCAGGACGCTGTTGGACTGGCGCACCCCTTCCTCGAAGTCTCCTTCGATGGCACACAACGCCGCGATCAGCAGGTTCCCGAAGACGTGTCCGCTGACGCCGTTGCTCGATGTGTCGCCTGGATCCTGTGGGAACCGGTACTGGAGAAGGCGGGTCATGGCCGGCTCCGCATCGGCGAGCGCGGCGATGCAGGCGCGCAGGTCGCCCACCGGCGGCAGGCCCAATTCAGTGCGCAACATCCCCGACGAGCCACCGTCGTCCGCGACCGTGACGACGGCCGTGATGTTGATGCTGCAGTCCTTGAGGCCACGCAGCAACGTGGAGAGGCCCGTGCCCCCGCCGATGGCGGCGATCCGCGGTCCGCCTGCCAGCGAGCGCTTGGGATCACCGTGCTGCGCGGCGCGCGCGGTCGTCTCCGTCAGGTCCATCGTTTCGCTCAGGTCCATCGTCCGCCGCTGCCGGTCAATCGCGATCGAGCTCACGGTGCCAGAGATCCACCGAGCCGTAGCCCATCTCCCGCCAGTCCAGCGCGATGCGCTCCGAGATGGCTACCGAGCGGTGATAGCCACCGGTGCAGCCGATGGCCACGGTCAGGCGCGTCTTTCCCTCGGCCTGGTAGGCCGGGATGGTGAACGAGAAGAACTCCCGGACGAAGCGCAGGAATCGTTGCGTTACCGCCTGGCCCAGGACGAAGTCGCGGGTGGGCTCCGTGAGTCCGGAATGGGGTCGCAGCGCTTCGATGTAGTGCGGGTTCTCCATGAAACGCACATCGAACACGATATCGGCCTCCAGCGGGATGCCGTACTTGAAGCCGAAGCTGATGAGCTGCAGCGGCAGCGTGTCGGCGTCGGTCTGGAGGCTCAGGGCACGCTGGATACGTTCGCGAAGCTGGCGTCCGGAGAGCTCCGACGTGTCGATGATGACGTGTGCCTGCTCACGGACCCCCTCGAGCATCTGCCGCTCGACAGCGACGGAGCCGGCCACGCTGCCGCGCAGCTCCGCGAGGGGGTGGCGGTGGCGGGACTCGCTGAACCGACGGATGAGCACCTCGTCACGCGCCTCGAGGAAGAACACCTGCGGTTCGATACCGCGGCCCTCCAGGGCGCCCATCGCCGCGCTGAAGGCGAGCGACGCGTCGCCGCTGCGGACATCGAGCACGAGGGCCACGCGCTGGAAGCGTACCGGATCGCCCGCCACCAGCTCGGCCAGCTCAGGCAGCAGCTCCGACGGCAGGTTGTCCACCACGCGGTAACCCAGATCCTCGAAAAGCTTGCTCGTGGCGGTCTTGCCCGCTCCGGAGAGGCCCGTGATGATGGCCACGTGCGGCCGTTCCATGGAGCCGTTGCCGTTCTCCGCGTACCGCGTGTCAGGGCGATCAGACATCGTTCCCTCGATGGGCTCCCGTCCGGCCCTGACCCGAACGCCGCAGGATCAGGATGGTCCCTTCGTAGAGCAGGTACATCACGCTGCTCATGATCACCGGGCTGATGGGATCCGTGCCCGGCGTGACGACGACGGCGAAGATCACGATGCCGAGCAGGACATACCGACGCGTCGCGCGCAGGCGATCCACGCTGAGGATCCCCAGCTTGGCCAGAAGGATGAGCAGGATGGGGAACTGCATGGTCACGCCGAAGACCAGGAAGAGCGTCGTCACGAACCCGAAGTAGTGCTCGGCGGTGAGCAGTGATTCGAGCGTATCCGCGATCTGGAAGCTCAATAGGAATTCGACGGCGTAGGGCAGGGTCGCATACGCCACGGCCGCTCCAAGCGCGAAGAAGACAGGGGTCATCGGGATCCAGGGCAGGGCGGCGCGTCGTTCCCGAGCCGTGAGCCCCGGCGCGACGAAGGCCCACAGCTGGTACAGCACCACGGGTAGCGCGAGTACCAGGCCCACCACGAAGGCGATGCGGAGATGGATGGCAAAGCCACCAGTGAGGCTGAGGAACACGACCTTGCCCCCGGGCACCGGTCGCAGGAGTAACTCGATGATCGCCGGGGCGAACCAGAACCCGACAGCCGACCCAAGCACGATCGCCATGATGCTGATGGCTACCCGCCGACGCAGCTCCGCGAGGTGGTCGACCAGCGACATGACCTTCTCTTCGCCTGACGGCCCCGACGGCGGCGTGTCGCCCGCTGGCGCCAAGGGCGGACGCGTCATCCCATCGGGCGGCAGGATGGCATCCGCCGTCACGGCCCGGGAGGGGCCGCCTCGCTCGTCGGCGATCTCGGACATGTCAGGCGGTCAGGCGATGGATGCCGCGACGGCCGGCAAGCCGGGTACGACGCCCGGACCATCGATCAGGAAGCATGCCCCTTGGGGTCGCTCGGCGTACCGCGAGGCGGCACGTCAGCCTGGACCGAGTCCTGCGCTTCGCTGGACTCGTGGAGCTGAGCGGTCGCGGTCGGGGGCGGGGACGGGGACGCGGGAGGACGAGGGGACAGGTCCGCCGCGTCCTGCAGATCGCTGGATGCCTTGCGGAACTCGCGAATGGTCTTGCCCATCGACGATCCCACCTCGGGCAGCTTGCCGGGACCCAGGATGAGCAGGGCGATGGCGAGGATGAGTAGTAGCTCCAAGGGACCGATCGGAAGTCCGGGCATGCGCGGCAGCGCCCTCCAGGGTGCGCGTTCGTTGGGCGCCCATCCTACACCCTCAGCTCCTCTGCCCACGACCGGGCAGCCGACCGGATCGCCTCACCGGGATCGACCACGTCGCCCAGGGCACTCTCGGCGATGGCGCGTGAGACATTGACCAGCGCCACGCCGCCGGGCAGTCCGAAGGCCGCTCCGGCGCCTGCCGGTGCGTGCTCCCGGACGGCCGCGATGTCGCCGGCCTGGCGGCCCAGGCCGGGCACCAGGAATGGTGTACCGGGTGCGGCGGAGCGGACCGCGGCCAGTTCCTCGGGCGCCGTCGCACCGACAACGAGCCCGATGCCATCGCCTCCCTCCGCCCAAGCCGCCACCCGTCGCGCGACGTGGAGATAGAGCGGCTCCGTCTTCGCCGCCATCTCGCCCGCTCCAAGGCC
>JACCQX010000008.1 GCA_013813905.1 Chloroflexota bacterium | reverse complement strand
CGGGATCACCTTCTTCCTCGACACCGCGCGTTTCTTCCCGCTCTTCGGCCTGCCCCTCCGCCTCGACGACTAGCTCGGTTCGGCAAGGGAGGACATCGCTCAGCCCGGCGAGCGACAGCAGTTCCTGAAGTTCCCTGGAGGCGTGGCGCAGCCGGATCGAACACCCGAGACGCCGCGCGGCGAGCTGGAGTCGAGCCAGGGCGTCGACGGTGCCCATGTCAGGTTCCGTGACACCGCCCACGTCGCATGGGATCGGGGCGAACGTTTCCTTGGGAGCGGCCAGCGCCAAACCTCCTTCGTTGAGGTACAGACCGGTCCGCCGGACGGGACTCATCGGTGCGCCACGACGCCTGGAGCCCCCGTTCCCCTCAGAAGACCGAGGGCACGAACCGCTGCGTGGACATCGGCGGCCGGACGTAGCCCGTCTCAGGCTGGCGGGGCGGAAGGACGATGGCCTCGACCGGCGGCTCCTCGAAGGGCACCTGGTCGAGCAGGTGGCTGATGCAGTTGAGATGTGCGCGCCGCTTGGAGTCCGACTCGACCACCCACCAGGGGGTCTCGTCGAGATCGGTGTGCGCGAACATGTCGTCCTTGGCCTTGGAGTATTCGACCCAGCGACTTCGTGACTCGAGGTCCATGGGGCTGAGCTTCCAGCGCTTCGTGACGTCCGCGATCCGGCTCTGGAAGCGCCGCTCCTGCTCCTCATCGCTGACCGAGAACCAGTACTTGATCAGCGTGATACCGGAGCGCACGAGCATCTGCTCGAACTCCGGGCACGAGCGGTAGAACTCCTGCACCTGCTCCTCGGTGGCGAAGCCCATCACTCGCTCTACGCCCGCGCGGTTGTACCACGACCGATCGAACAGGACCATCTCGCCGGCCGCCGGAAGCTGGGCCACGTAGCGCTGGAAGTACCACTGCGTCTTCTCCCGATCGGTCGGCGTGCCCAGCGCGATGACCCTGGCGAAGCGTGGATTGAGTGTCTCCGTGATGCGCTTGATGACCCCGCCCTTGCCCGCAGCGTCGCGGCCCTCGAACAGCACGACCACCTTGCGGCCCTGCCGGCGGGTCGTCTCCTGCTGCTTCACCAGCTCGACCTGAAGCCGCTCCAGCTCGCGCTCGTAGAACTTCTTCCTGACGGACCGGTTCGTCGGTTCCGGATCCTCCATCGCCTGGGTCTCGCCGGTCGCGGACGTCCCGCCAATCTCGTCGGGGTCCACCTCCTTCGCCTCGCCCCTCACGCGAGTCGCCTTCTTTACGGCCATCGCGGATCTCCCCATGCTGCCTTGTCTCTCCTGCGGCCGCTAGGGTACTCGCGCGGCGCGCCACAGGAACCGCGGGGAGCCCGTCGGCGCACGTCATGTCGCGCATCATGGGCATCGCGCAGAGGAGGATCGATGGCCACGGCGCTCATCTTCGGGATCGTAGCGAGTTCGGCTTTTCTCATCGGAGTCCTGATCGGCCTGTTCACGACGCCGCCCAAGAAGGTCGTGGCCGGGATCCTCGCTTTCGGCGGGGGGATCCTTGTTTCCGCGCTCTCTTTCGAGCTCGTGACTGAGGCTTCGGAGACGGGCACCACGGCATTCGTGGTCGGCGGCTTCCTGGCCGGGGCGTTGATCTACGTCGCCATCGCCGTCGTCCTCGACTGGATCGCGGCACGTTCGCCCAAGCGGGAGGGTCGCCACGCCGACGATGTCGTTCCGGACGCCCAGCGGAAGCCGGAGTCGGCCGAGGTGGCGACGGTCAGTGGCATGGCGCTTCTCGCGGGGACGGTCCTCGACGGGATCCCGGAGAACGCCGCCATAGGCATCAGTCTGCTCGCCGAGGGGCGGGGCCTGGGGATCGTCCTGCTCGCGGCGGTCTTCCTGAGCAACCTGCCGAATACGATCACCAGCACCATCGGGATGCGTCAGGAGGGTCGCTCGAACGCCTTCATCCTGTCCGTCTGGACCATCGTGGCGGTCGCCTGCACCCTTTCCGCCGTGGCTGGCTACGCCCTGCTGGGTGGGCTGTCTCCGGACCTCGTGGCGGCCATGTTGGCGCTGGCCGCCGGCAGCATCCTGGCGATGCTCAGCGACACGGTCTTCCCCGAGGCATTCGAGAACGGGGGGCCTCTGGTCGCCCTCGCCACCGCCGTGGGCTTTGCCACCGCGCTCGTGCTGGCGGAAGTCGCGGGGGCCTGAGGCCGATGAGTTTCACGCTCTCAGGCGGTCAAACGTTCGAGACACCGAGATGGCGACCGTCACGACCCTAGCTGGAGGAGAGACCGGATGAGATTCCGCACCACCATCGAACAGAGCGGCAAGACGACCACCGGCATCCACATTCCCGAGGAGGTCGTGGAGTCGTTCGGCGCGGGCAAGCGAGCCGCGGTGCGCGTGACGATCAACGGTTTCACGTATCGCAGCACCGTGGCCGTGATGGGCGGCGTGTACATGGTCGGCGTCAGCGCGGAGAACCGCGCCGGTGCCAACGTCGCCGGCGGCGACGAGGTGGACGTCGAGATAGAGCTCGACAGCGCCCCACGCGAGGTGACCGTCCCAGCAGACTTCGCAGCCGCCCTGGACGCCGAGCCGGACGCGCGACGAACCTTCGACTCCCTCTCTTACAGCAACAAGTCATGGCACGTGCTCCAGGTCACCGGAGCCAAGACCGATGAGACGCGCCAGCGCCGCGTCGCCAAGTCGGTCGACATGCTGAGTGCGGGCCGCGCCCGCTGAGTGCACGGGAGGGGATCCGTCATGCAGTCCAGCCTTTCGACCGTGTCGCTTCCACAGCTGCGCGCCGATCTCCGCGGGCGGGTCATCGGTCCGGACGATCCCGGCTACGACGAAGCACGCCTGGTCATGTCCGGCGAGTTCGACCGCCGGCCCGCGGTCATCGCGCGCGTCGCGGATGCCAACGACGTGGCGCACGTGGTCCGACTCGCGGCCGAGTCGGGGATGGAGCTCGCCGTTCGGAGCGGCGGCCACAGCAACGCCGGTCACAGCACCACGGAAGGCGGGATCGTCCTCGACCTGCGTGACATGAAGGCGCTCGAGATCGACGTCGAGGGTCGCACCGCCTGGGCGGAGACGGGCCTCACGGCCGGCGAGTACACGACGGCCGTGGCGGCGCACGGCCTCGCCACCGGCTTCGGTGACACGGGCTCGGTCGGGCTGGGCGGGATCACCCTGGGCGGCGGGGTCGGCTACCTAGTGCGCAAGCACGGCCTCACCATCGATTCCCTGCTGGCGGCGGAGATGGTCATCGCGGACGGCCGGATCCTGCACGTCGATGCGGACACAAACCCGGACCTCTTCTGGGCGATCCGTGGTGGTGGCGGCAACCTCGGTGTGGCCACGCGCTTCCTGTTCCAGCTGCATCCAGTCGAGTCGATCGTCGGTGGCATCCTCGTGCTGCCCGCGACGGCGGACACCATCGCCGGCTTCATGGCCGCGGCCGAGGCTGCGCCGGAGGAGCTCTCGGCGATCGCCAGTGTGATGACCTGTCCGCCGCTGCCGTTCGTGCCGGAGGAGCACCACGGCAGCCTGGTGATCGTGGCCATGTTGGTCCACGCCGGGCAGGTAGAGGAGGGGGAGGCTGCCGTCAGGCCGTTCCGCGGCCTCGCCACGCCGCTGGCTGACCTCGTGCGCCCGATGGCCTACCCGGAGATGTTTCCCCCCGGGGACGGCGACTACCACCCCACGGCGGTGGCGCGCACGATGTTCGTCGACGCGATCGATCGTCCGGTGGCCGAGACGATCCTTCGATACCTGGAGGCCTCGGAAGCGTCGATGCGGGTGGCGCAACTGCGGGTGCTTGGCGGAGCGATGGCCCGTGTTCCGGTCGATGCGACCGCCTTCGCACACCGTAGGAGCCGGATCATGGTCAACGTCGCCGCCTTCTATGAGGGTGCTGAGGACCGAGTCGATCGACAGACGTGGGTCGACGACTTCGCGGCGGCACTGCGCCAGGGTGACCACGGCGCGTACGTCAACTTCCTCGCCGATGAGGGCGCGGAGCGCGTGCGCGCGGCCTATCCGGGACCGACCTGGGATCGGCTCGGGACGATCAAGCGCCGCTATGACCCCACGAACTTATTCCGGCTGAACCAGAACGTCCAGCCGGCGAGGGAAGGGCTAGGGCGATGAAGAGCTTGCTATGCGTTCACCTGCCCGAGACCGCCTCATCAGAACCGGTCAGCACATCCTTGATCTTGCCAACGGTCTGGTGCACCATCGCGCCCCCGGCGATGGCTTCGTCTGGATCCTCGGTCCCGCCGCGGGAGACCTCGAACTGGAAGCGCTCGGCATAGGGAGCCGATCGTCCCAGCGTGTAGCCGACCATGTTCTCGGCGTACGTCTTGCGCGCCTCTTCGACGGTCGTCTTGCCGGTAACGAGGTCGTGCATGAGGTTCATCGTCAGGATGTTGGCGGCCTCCGAGTCGCACCGCGCCGCCGCTTCGCCCGCGGTCCGGTCGACGAGGCAACTGCCGTCGTATTCGCCGAGCATGCTGAACATCTCGACAGGGACTCGGTAGTCGATGTACTGCGTCAGGAAGTCGCTGTGCGGGCTCGGGAAGTCGTGGACGACCACGTCACTCGTTAGCTCCGTGCGCTTCCAGGGCCCGTTCCGGTACCAGAAGAGCTTCGTGGGCGTCATCTCGTTCGGGGCGCCGTACTGCTCCATCATCTGCCGGGCGATCTTCTTCGGCGCCTCCGGCCAGGCTTCGATGACAGCCTCGACCTGGCTCATCTCGACGGTCTGCCGGGCGCCTTCCTCGGTCTCGTGCTCGCCCTGAGCCTTGTGCTTCATCGCGTCCGCCGTCGCGGCCGCCAGGATCCC
>JACCQX010000189.1 GCA_013813905.1 Chloroflexota bacterium | reverse complement strand
ATGACTGCTGGTCTGTGACTGCTGGTCGCTGCTTCGTGAGGGACGGTCCGAGCGGCCCGAGGCCGGCTCGGAGCCGTCGCGTCAGCCCCCGATGCGGAAGACGCTGCCCTTGCACTCCGGGCAAGTGCCCTTCGTGGCCGGCTTGCCGTTCTTCATGGTGATCTGTTGCGGATCCTGGATCTCGACCTTCTTCTTGTCCCGAACGCAGTAGGCCTCAGCCATACCGGATCCTCCTTCTTCCTACGACGGAGCCTCGTTGCGGCTCCCTCGGCGTCCGCCGGCCACGGTCGTCTGCCGTGGATCCGAACGTGGCTCTCTCTCTAGGTTGCCATCTCCGGGCCCCACATGGAGGGCCGCCAGTGCACGGCTCCCTCGGAGCGGACACGCCCTTCCATGCCGGAAAGGATCCGCAAGGCCTCCAGACCGGTCTCGATGCAGGCCCGTTCGCCGCGCTCCTTCTGTTCGCCGACCGCGAATTCGCCGCTGTTACGCTGGGCGAAGGCGGTACACACGACGCCCGCGCGGCATCCGGCAAGGGTGGCCAGCACCAGCAGTGCGGACGCCTCCATCTCGAAGTTGAGGACCCGCTGAGCGGCCATCTCAGCGGCCAGGTCTGGATAACGGATGGGCAGTTGCGGGATGGGCCGGCCCTGGGCGCCATAGAAGCCCGGCGCCGTGGCGGTCATGCCCACGTGCGCCGGGTGACCCAGGCGGTGCGCCGCCTCGACGAGCGCCGCCACGGTGGAGTAGTCCGCCACGGCGGGATACCCGTCGTGGACGAAGTAGCTGGTCGTGGCTTCCAGGCGCACCGCGCCACTGGTGATGACCAGGTCCCCCAGTGCGATGTCGTCGCGCAGGACACCGCAGGAGCCGATCCTGATGAGCGTGGGCCGCTCCGTTATGGCCAGGATCTCGGCCATGGCGATCTCCACGTTGTCCGTACCGATGCCGGTCGAGACCACGGAGACGCGCAGACCCTTGTAGGTGCCCGTGACCGAGGCGAACTCGCGATGGCGCCGCTCGACCTCCACGTCGCCCAGCATCGGTGCGATGCGCGCGGTGCGGTCGGGGTCGCCGGGCAGGAGGATGTAGTCGGCCAGTTCGCCCGGGGCGAGGTCGATGTGGTACTGGCGCTCGCCCTGCGGGATGGCGACTCGCAGATCAGGTCCCGCCACGTTGCTCCTGCTGTACGAGTCATGCCGACCCGTGGCCTGCGGCAAGTGCAGCAGGGCGGGCTGCGCGAAGGGTGGCAGCAGCCCGCCCCAGCGTCAAGCAGTCTCGGGCGAGGCCGGGATGGAAGGCAGCGGCTCTTCCGTGGCGCGGCGACGGCGCCACCAGACGAAGGCGGCGGCGGAGGCCATCACCGTAGCGGCCCCGATGCCCGCGAGGGCTGCCAGCAGCGCCGTCCTGTCGGGCGCCGCCGAAGCCGCGGACACGGCTGCCCTGGGCGGAGGCGGCGTGGCTGCCGCCACGGAGGGATACGCGGCGACGGTAAGGACGCGAGCCGGCGTCGAGATGTCCGCCAAGGAGGACATCATCACCTCCCAACCGCCGTTCTCCGACAGCGTCGCGATGCCGGTCGCGTTCACCACGCTGCCCACGTCCGGAGCGAGATCCGTGGAGAACCGACCTTCGCGGGTACGCAACGGCGCCTGCGCGGTGCCATCGTCGATGATCAGCCGCTCGGCGGTGACATCCGTGACCCGGCCACCGACGCGCACGGTCCGACCGTCGAACCCCGCGAGGTCGGCCAGGTCGACATCGGCCACCACTCCGGGCATGAGGGAGCCGCCGAGGCCCCCGGCCGGGCCGGATCCGATGCCACCGTCAGCTCCGCTGCCACTGCCGGTCCCGCCGGAGCCCGGTCGCGGGGCGCCTGGCCCGCTCGATGTACCCGACTGGTCTGGTGGCAAGCCACCTCCGTTGGCAGCGGGCGGCGCACTGCTACCCGCACCACCCCCGTTCGTGCCCGCACCGGCCGCGCCAAGGACGATGTCCGCGCCAGTGCGAGGAACGACGGCGAAGCGCTGATCCGAGGCGGTCGGGTAGGCGCGGCGCACTAGCCCTGTCACCGTGGCGCTCCGGCCCTCGACCATGGCCTCGACGGGGATGCCCGACGAGGACAGGCCGGCTACGGGCAGCGCACCGCCACCTCCGGTCAACGTCAGCTCAGCGCGCCACGCGGTGCCCGAGCGGGAGACCTCCGTCACCGTGCCGCTGACCCGGACGAGGGACCACTCCTGAGCAGCAGTGGGTGGGCGCCGCAACGTGGAGACGTCCGGCGAGCTCCGTCCGATGACCTGAGGGGCAGCGTCTGCCTCGAGCTGAGGCGCGTTGTAGTAGGTGCTGACGACACCAGAGACGCGGACCTGCGTGCCCACGGTAGGCAACTGGACCGCTTCGGGGACCCGTACCAGCACGGCCCCCGTCCGGTCCTGGATCGTCACGCGCCGTCGGTCCCCGTCGAGGAGGCCGGCTGGTGCCGTCACGGTTCCGGCGACCGTGGCCGTGCCGCCACGATCGAGCGCTTCGGCGATGCTCGAAGCTCCGCTGCCCGGCGGGAGCGTGGGCCCGAGGGCACCGCTCGGGCGTACCGACGGGCGAGGAGTGGGCCGTGACGTCGGGCGCGCGGTCGGTCGGGCCGTGGGCAGAGGCTTGGGCGCGGCGAGGATCACCAGGTCGTCGGCCGCACGCGGCCAGAGTCGATGACCATCCCCTGCGTCTTTTGAGGACTCCCGCTGGCCGACGATGCCCGTAGCGCGCACGCGCTGGCCAGACGCGAAGCGGTCACGAACCATCCCGGCCGACCCGAAGACGAAGACGCGCGCCTCCTCATGGTCGTCTCTGACGGTCAAGGCGAAGCTGCCCGACGATCCGCTCTCCACGCCTACGATCTCGCCCGTGAGGCGGGCCAGCAGGCCCTCGGTCGCCTCCGACAGGTCGGCACTGCGAACGCTGCGTGGCGGTGGCACGGCCGCCAGGGGCAGGACGGTCACGTCGCCGTCACCCGGGCGGATCTCCAGGTTGCCGTACGGGTCGGCGAGATCGCCCGTAACTTCCACGCGCTGCGCCACCTGGATCCGTGAGCCTTCGGCCGGATCGGCCAGCCGCACGCCGATGCCGCCGGTCGCGTCCTGGATCACGAGGTATCCCTCCGCCAGTAGCCGGCCTGCCTCGACCGTGACCACGCCACGTACCGTGACCTCCGTGCCGATCGCTCGGGCGCGGGCGTCCCGGATGGAGATGACCCGCGCTGGTGTCGCCGTTGTTCGAGCCGTAGGCGTGGGGGTGGGTGTCCGCGTAGGGGTAGGTGTCCGCGTAGGGGTCGGGCTCGGTCGGAGGGTGGGCGTGGCAGAGGGATCGGGCGGCGGTGGGTCCTCGTAGGCAACGATGTCCGAGCCATCACGCAGATGCAGCCGATAGCCCGCCTGGCCGGTGCCCGATGCGTCGCGCTGGCCCAGCACGCCGGTCAGCTCGACGTTCGCTCCCGAGGGAAGGTCGGTGGAGCTGATTCCGGTGGCCGCCGCAACCAGGACGCGGAGCGGACCACTGCCGTCATTTACGGTCACCGCGAAGCCATCCGCGAGCATCTCCGCCCCACCCGTGACCAGCGCCCGGACGCTCACGATCTGAGCCTCGGAAGCATCGCCGGCAGCACCGGTATCAAGGATCACGGCGCCAGCCAGCGGCCCGCTTCCCAGGACCGCGAGATCGGCCGTCGTGTCCAAGCGCAGCGTGGTGAGGCCGTAGCGCGATTCCATCCTGCCGCTGACTTGGACTTCCGTCCCGATGGGCAACGGCGACCAGTCGGCCGAGGACAGGTAGAGCGCCAGGCCCGCGGTCGTGTCCTGCGCGAAGGCCCCGCGGCCAGTCTCGGTCAGACCCAGCGGCGTGCTGAGCCGAGCGATCACGGTGACTCTCGTGCCAGCGGGCAAGGCGCGAGCCTGAGCGACGGAGAGCGGCGACTGGGGTGTGGCGGTCGGGCTCGGTGACGGTGTCGGGGACGGGCTCGGTGATGGGGTACGCGACGGGCTGGGTGATGGGGTAGGCGGTGTGGTTGGAGCCGCTGTCGGTGCGATGGTCGGGGCAGCGCTGGAGGGGTCGGTGGGCGTGGCGGTGGGGATCGCGGTGGGCGTGGCGGATGGAGCGACGGTCGGCGCAGCGGTCGGGAGCGTCGTCGGGGCAGTCGTGGCCGGAGCCGGTGGTGTCGGCGCGTCAAGCATGCCCTGCGGCATGGGAAGTGGCTGGACCGTCGCATCCACGCTGTTGTCGTCCGTGTCCCAACCGTTTCCCAGGAGCCCGCCGGGCAGTCGTTCCAGGCTCGACCCGGCCGGCGGCGCCGCTCCTGGCGCACCCTCGACCCATCCGCTGGCGGCGTTGCCCCAACTGAGCGAGTCGAGGACCTGACCGTCGAGCGTTCGCAGCGCCATGGTCCCGCCGACCGATGAGAGACCTCCGGTGTACGTACCGTCAGCGATCCCGGCATAGGCCCCGTCGGCGTTGGCCACCAGTAGATGCCGGCCCGGCTCGAGCGACAGGCTGAACGCCCACGACTGCTTGCGCGAGACCGTTCCGCCGGTGGCCGTGACGTAGACCAGCTCCAGGCCGGCCGCATCCTCTGCCACCGTACCGGCGTTGTAGATCTCCACCCATTCGTCCGAGGCCGACGTGCCGCCCGTGACGACTTCCCCCACCAGGAGTCGGGAGACGGGAGGCTCGACAGCGGCGAGCGCACTGGTGATCGGCCTCGCCACGGGCGTGGCCGCCGAAACGACCGCTCCGCTGGCGGCCACCACGAGCAGGACGATGGCCAGCAGAACGTATCCTCGCGGGGTTCGAGACTCAGGCATCGCCGTCTTCCTCTGGGTCGCGGTCAGGGCGGGTCGATGGCAGGCGGCGAGCCACTGAGAAGGATGAGCATCTGCTCTTATCCGCCGCTCAACGCGGCCTCATCGCGGACTCATCGGCGAGAGCCCTGGGAGCGGCTGGCCCGGCCACCGTCGGTGCTGGGGTACGATGCGGACCCCGCACGCACTCGACGAAGAGAGGATCGCGTTGGCTCGCGCCAAGAACACCGCCCGCGCTGAAGCGCGCCGCCGTCACCGACAGGCACGCACCCTGGTCACCGCCGGGACGGATCCGGCGAACGACTCGGCTATCCAGGAGGCGGCGGAGCCCGCGCCTCGTCGCCGCCTGTTCGCCCTCCCCGATGTGCGTGGAGATCTCCGAGCCCTGCCGCGGATGCTGCTCACGCGCAAGCGGCTGTGGATCCCGTTCGCACTGGTCATCGCGGCCTTCCTCATCGGCATGGCCGGCAACCGCAACATCCTTCCGGATGCGCTCGCGGAGCCCGCCGCGGTCTTCGTGCAGTTGGTGCTGCCGACACAGTCGCTGATCGCCTTCTTCCTGGCCGGCTTCCTGGCGCCGCGGGCTTCGTACCTGGTGGGCCTGGTGCTGGGGTTGATGACCGGACCACTCTTCGCGATCTACGCCTGGGAGGCCGCCGCCTCGCAGGCCCCTGCCGAGCTGGCCGCGCGGGGCCTTACCTTCGAGCAGTTCCTGGTGCAGGCGACGATCTCCGGTGCCCTGTTCGGAACGATCGGGGCCGGCTTCGCCGCCTGGTATCGCGGCTTCCTTCGCTCGTCACAGGAGCGCGGCCGGCAGAACCGCATCGCTCGCGAGCAACAGGCGCTACAGCGGCGCAAGGAAGCCGAGCGCGAAGCCCGTCGATCCGGCGCCTCGCGCCGTACCACGACCCCGTAAAGCGTCGCGTCCGCCCCTCAGCCCAGCCGGCGCATGCCAGCCTGGCCCATCTGCCGCACGCCCTCGGCCGTGCCCGGACCGCCGGCCCCTCGCGCCAGCTCGGTGAGCGGCACGATGCGCCGCGCCACGAGGTTCACCACGCTCGACTCACGCTGGAGCGTGCCTTCCACGTAGAGCAGCGCGTGACGGCGCACCACGCCGCGTAGCCGCGCCCACGCGTCGGGCCAGAGCGTCACGTTGACCATGCCGGTCTCGTCCTCCAGCGCCAGGAAGACCGTGCCGCGCGCCGTCATGGGGTGCTGGCGCGTTACCACCAATCCGCCCACGGCCACCTTGCCGGGCAGATGCTCATCGAGTCGGGAGACCGTCACGGCGCCCAACCGATCCAGCGCCGGCCGGAAGAGCTCCACCACCTGGCGGCGGGCGTCGAGCGAAAGGATGGCGTAGGCGTCTCCCAGGCGTTCGAGCTCGGTGGGTGGCGGCAGGTCGGGCGCCTCGGTGGGCGGGAGTCGGAGGTCGAGCGGCCTGCCCTGCGCCTTCTTCGACGCGCCGGCCACCTCGCGCAGTTGCCAGAGCAGCCGGCGGCGCGGCTCACGCAGGCAGTCGAGCGCACCGGCACGGATGAGCCGCTCGATGATCTCCTCCGAGAGCTCCGT
>JACCQX010000186.1 GCA_013813905.1 Chloroflexota bacterium | reverse complement strand
ACCACCCATCAGTACCACTGTCCGCTCGCACGCCGGATGTCACAATCAAGGCAACACGCCTCCGCACCACGGGCCGTACCGTGGTCCCTGGGTCGTTCGGATCTGGAGCGCTACTCGCGATATGCCTCGCTTGCTGCACATGGCGGACGTCCATCTCGGTGCGCGCCACGACGATCTGGGCGACGCCGCCGCGAAGCAGCGAGAGCGACAGTTCGCGGCCTTCTCGCGGGCCATCGATGCGGCCCTCGAGCAGCGCGTCGACGTGGTCCTCATCTGCGGCGACCTATTCGACTCCAACGCGCAGCCACGCCGCTCCGTGGAGCGAGCTGCCGGCGAGCTGGCGCGCCTCGCCGAGCGGGGGGTCCGGGCCGTGCTCATCCCGGGGACCCACGACTGCTATGACCCAGCCTCGATCTACCGCACCTTCGACCTGCGGGCACTGGCCGGCCTGCCCGCCGACTCGGACCTTTTGACGGTGCTGACGCCGGACCTGCCCTCCGTCCGCTTCGGCGAGCTGGACATGGAGGTCCACGGGCCGATCTTCCCGACCAAGTCGTCGACGCGCAGTCCGCTCGAGGGCTTCCGCGCCGGGGCCTCTGGCTCGCCTGCGGGCTACCAGGTGGGCATGATCCACGGCTCGTTGCGCGTCGAGGGCAAGGTGACCTCGGACGACGTGCTGTTCACGGCCGACGAGGTCGCCGCCAGCGGGCTGCACTACCTGGCTCTCGGTCACTGGCATTCCCTGCTTCAGGGCCGGGCCGGTGGCACGGTCTGGGCCTATCCCGGAGCGCCGGAGCCTGTGGCGCTCGACCAGGACGGCGCGGGCCACGTGCTCCTGGTCACCATCGACGGTCCTGCCGCAGCGCCCTCGGTGAGGGTCGCATCGCTGGCAGTCGGGCGAACGCGCTTCCGGCGCCTCGATCTGGATGCCGCCTCGACCGCCTCGCAGGATGAGCTCTGCCGTCGCTTGACCGACCTGGCCGATCCCGACCTCGTGCTGGATGTACGGTTGCTGGGGGTCGCGCCGGACCTCCTGGACCTGGACACCGACGAGGTCGAGCGCCAGCTGCGGGACCGCTTCTTCCGATTTCGGCTGCGTGACATGTCGGTCGCCGCGCTGCCGGATTACCCACTGCCGCCGGAAGGCACCATCGCCGGCTTCCTGACCCGTGACCTGCGGACGCGGATCATGACCGCCGAGACGGCGGGCACGGAGGATGTCGCGGCCGAGACGCGCGAGGCACTGCAGCTGCTGCGCATCCTGCTGGATGAGCCCAAGCGCGTGACGCTCGTCTGATGCGCATCACGTCGCTCCGACTTTCCGACGTCAAGCGGCACCGCTCGCTGGAGCTGAAGCTGGCGACCGGCCTGACCGTCATCCGAGGCCCCAATGAGGCAGGCAAGACCACCATCCAGCGGGCACTCGAGATGGTCCTCTTCCGCCGCCCCACCTCAGCCGCCCAGGACCTCGAAGGCGTCCGACCGTGGTCGGATGCCGAGGCCCTGCCGAGCATCGCGATCGATTTCGAGGATGAGGACCTGTCCGGTCGTCTGGTCAAGGTCTTCGCCGGCGCCAGGGGCACGGCCCGGCTGGAGATCGACGGGCACGTGGAGACCGACCCCGTGGCGGTCGAACGCCGGATCGCCGAACTCACCGGACTGCCCTCCGAGAAGTTCTTCCGTTCGACGGCCAGCATCCGACATCAGGAGCTGGCTGGCCTGGACCGCGACGAAGGCGCCCTTCGTGACCGGCTTCATCGCTCGATGACCGGCGCGGATCGCGGCACCTGGGCGGCGCGCCGCAAGCTCGAGGATGCGATCGCCCGCTATCGCTCGGAAGGTCACAAGAATCCCGGTCTTCTCAAGCAGGCGCGTGCGGAGGTGGAGCGTCTCTCCAAAGCGTCGCTCGATGGCGAGGCCGGCCTGGCGGCACTCGCTCGGGAGCGCGCCGCGCTGGCCGATGCCCGGGCCAAGCGGGCGACTTCCAACGAGCGGTTCGCCACCGCGCAGGCCGACCTGGACGCCGCTGAACGTGCCGTGGCGGCGCGCGCTCGGCTGGTCAAGGCGGAGGCGGCTTACCTTCGCTACAAGCGCGCGGCGGAGCTGCGCGCCGAGATCGACCTGCGCGAGAAGTCGCACCCCTCGCCCATGGCTCTGCCGCTCCTGCGCTCCGGCGTGGAGCGGCTGCGCAGCCTGGAATACGGCATCTCCGAGCAGCGTGCCGAGCTGGCCACCCAGCCCGATCCCGCGCAGTGGCAGGCCGACGCGGCGGAGGCGCCGCGCTGGCGCCCGGCAGCAGCGGCCTCGGCGGTGCTGCTCGTGGCCGCCGTGGGCGCCCTCCTGCTGCTGGGCGGCGTGGCCGGCATGGTGCTCGCGGGCGTGGTGCTCGCGGTCGTCCTGGTGGCGGCCGCCCTGACGGTCGCGTTCCTGGCCTGGCGACTGCGCAGCCAGGCCTCGGAGGTACGACTCCAGAACGAGATGGCCGAGGCGGAGATCTCCCGACGGCTGCGCGGTCGATCGGACCTGGAAGAGGAGCTGCGCGCCGCCGAGCGGGAACGCGATCAGCAGTTGGCGACGCTGTCCATGCCCGACCTCGCCGCGGGCGAACGCTCGTTGTCAGAGGAGGCGGAACACGTCGCCGGCATCGACCAGCTGCGCGCGGAGTACAAGGGGCTGATCGGCGACACTACCCAGGCCGAAGCGGATGTCGGTCAACTGCGGGACCGCATGGCGGCCATGGCGGACGAGGCGCGTCACTCGCTCGCGGGCATGGGACCGGTCGGCACGGACCCGGACGGATACCGGCATCGTGCGGATGCGCACCTGCGCGTGGTCCGCGCTGAGCGCGAGCAGGCCGGCAACGCCGAAGCGGCCGCCCAGGCGCGGCTCGAGGCCAACACGGTGGACGCGGAAGAGGTCGCTGCGCTGGCCGAGCGGCTCGACGATGCACAGAGGCTGCTGGCCGCGCGGGAGCGTCGCCTGCGCGTGTACGAGATGGCGTTCGGCGCGCTCGACGCTGCGGAGCGGGCCACCCTTAAGAGGGCTGCGCGCTTCCTTGAAGGTCGTATGGGTGGCGACATAGCGGCCATCACCGACGGCCGCTACTCGCAGGTGAAGGTCGACGAGAACGAGCTGAGCTTCCGGGTCTTCTCGCCGGAGAGGGGCGACTGGGTACCGGCGACCGATCTCTCGCAGGGCACCATCGACCAGATCTACCTGGCCGCCCGGCTGGGCCTAGTGCGCCAGGTGGCCGAGGACCGAAGGCCGCCACTGGTCTTCGACGATCCGTTCGTGACCTTCGACGACGAGCGGGCTCGCCGCGCCGTGGAACTTCTGCGCACTTTGGCCAGCGACCACCAGATCATCTACCTGACCTGCTCCGATCGATACGACGCGGTGGCGGACGCGGTCATCACGCTGCCTACGCCGGCCGTCGAGAGACACGACGGCACGCCGGATCCCGCCCCCGAGGCCGATCGCGGTGCGACCAGGACGCCAGTGGCGGCAGAACGCCCCTGAGCCTCACCTCCCCGGCCCTGGCCCTCGCCTCCGCGATGAGCTGGGGCATCGGTGACTTCGCGGGCGGCATCGCCAGCCGCCGGTCGAACGTGCTGGTGACCCTGCTCATGACCCAGGTCATCGGTCTGCTGGCCACGGCCGGGCTGCTGGCACTGTCGTCGGAGGAGCTGCCGCGGGTCACGGCGCTGGCCTGGGCCGGCCTGGCCGGTCTGAGCGGCGTGGCCGGTCTGGGTTCCCTCTATCTGGCCCTGTCGCGCGGGACGATGGGCCTGGT
>JACCQX010000152.1 GCA_013813905.1 Chloroflexota bacterium | reverse complement strand
TTCCGGGCCGCCGAAGCCCACGGCATCCGCGCGGTCATCGGCAAGGTCATGATGGACGAGCTGACCTACGACGAGCGGATCCCGCGAGAGCGGATCCTTGACGTCAGCCTGCGGCAGTCAGCGGAGCTCTGCGAGCGATGGCACGGCACCGACGACGGCCGGCTCCGGTACGCGTTCACACCGCGCTTCGCGTTGAGCTGTTCGGCGGAGATGCTGCGCGAGTCCGCCTCGCTGGCACGCCACTACGGCGCGTACTGGCAGACGCACCTGTCCGAGGATCGCGGCGAGATCGCGGAGGTGGCCAGCCGCTTTCCAGACGCGCTCGACTACCTGGACGTCTACGACCGCGCCGGCGCCCTCGGCGAGCGGTCGATCCTGGCCCACGCTGTCCACCTCTCCGAGCGTGAGCTGGAGCGGATCGTCCAGAGCGGCTCGAGGATCGCGCATTGCCCCGCCTCCAACCTGTTCCTGGCCAGTGGCGTCATGCCACTGGCGCGGTATCTGGAGGCGGGCGCCGTAGTCGGGCTCGGCTCGGATGTGGCCGGCGGGCCGGACCTCTCGATCGTCACTCAGATGCGCGTGGGGGCTTACGTGCAGAACGCGCTGCGCACCGTCGGCGATGACCCTCGAGCGATCCTCGACCCGCTGGGCTGGCTTCGACTGGGCACCCTGGAGGGCGCCAGGGCATTGGGCCTCGGGGAGTCGATCGGGTCGCTGGAAGCGGGCAAGGAGGCCGACCTCATCGCCGTAGACCCTGCCAGGACCTCGCCGCTGCCGGGCATCGACTCGGACGATCCCGCGGAGGTCGCCTCCCGACTCATCTTTCGCGGCCATCCCGAGATGGTGCAGGCCGCCTGGGTCCGCGGACGGCTCTTGGGTCGGTAGCTCGTCATGCCCGAGGCTTCCGTCATCCGTCGCGATCAACCGCCAGAGGTCCTCCGAACCAGCACTATCGGTACCGAGGCGGTAAAGGGCCTCCGATGGTCTGTCCTGGTAGCGATAGTGGTGGTACGGCGGAGGCGTTGGAGGCTTGCGGTTTCTTCGCGCCGCCCCGAACGCGAACGAGCCCCCGGTAGCTGGGTCACGCGGCGCCGCAGACGAGCTGACCGGTGAAGGTGGCATCGTCCCAGGTCGTGGAGTCAAAGGTGAAGTCGATCGTCTCCCCGACTCGGTTGATCTCGATGGTTGACGAACCCTCTTCGTCCTGTGAGGCGTCACCGGTGTAGGTCATCCCGAAGATGCTCTCGGCGTTGAAGTCGAAGGAGACGCGGCCATCTACGCCTGTCGTGTCACCGTCCGACTCGGGGATGGCCTCGGCCGGGACCGTCACCGACAGGCGCTGCACCTGGTCGATCTCTGTTGAGAGATCGTAGGCGACGGCCTGGTACTCGTCCCCATCGAAGGTGAAGGAGCAGCCGGAGGCATCCGCGGCCACGGCGATGATCTCGTAGGTGCCGTCGCGCTCGAAGCCGCGCGAGTCACCAGTCAGCGTCACCCGAGCGACGATGCCGGCATCGCTCAGCGACGGATCCAATCCGCCGGTGCCGCTGCTCGGCTCGGGCGAGGGCTCAGCGGTCGGAGGTGTGGTCGGCGCGGCAGTGGGGGAAGCGGTCGGCTCGACCGTCGGCGCCGCGGTGGGCACATCGGTCGGGGCATCCGTCGGGGAGGTCGGGGCATCCGTCGGGGCAGCCGAGGGCGGGCTGCTGGGAGCGGCACTGGGCGCAGCCGACGGCTGGATCGCGGTCGGGTTGCAGGCCACGATCAGGAGCGGTAACGCCAGGAGCGGAGCGAGTCGGTAGGTGCGCATTCCGCAGGGTCCTCGTTGCATGGCTTTCGGTACGAATGTGCGCAGCGTAGAGAAGCACGACCGGCCTTGACGAATGCGGGATGGCCGAAATGCCGCTACGTCATCCGTCCCGGGTAGCCTTCGACTCATGGAGCACTGCGACCTGCTGATCGAGGGCGGCACCATCATCGACGGCACAGGCAGCCCGGGCTATCGCGCGGCCGT
>JACCQX010000141.1 GCA_013813905.1 Chloroflexota bacterium | reverse complement strand
GCGGCGAACGAGTCCTCCAGCTTGAGCAGCGCCATCTTCTCGCGCATCAGCCGTCGGAAGTCGCCCATGGTGATGCCGCCACGGGTCATGTCCGAGGGGTCGATGTCCGAGTCGCCGCCTTCCAGGCCGCGGCGCCGGGCGTTCAGCGCCGTGCGCAGGAAGCTCGCCACGGACAGGCCGGGGATCGCCGTGGGGTACTGGAAGGCCAGGAAGAGGCCCAACCGGGCGCGCTTGTCGGGCGACAGCTTGAGCACGTCCAGTCCCTTCCAGAGGACCTCGCCCCTGGTCACCTCGTAGGCCGGGTGGCCCATCAGCGCGTAGGCCAGCGTCGTCTTGCCCGACCCGTTGCGGCCCATGATGGCGTGGACCTGGCCCTTGCGGACGGTCAGGTCGATGCCGGACAGGATCTCGTGGCCGCGATCCGCCACGGGCACCACGTGCAGGTCCCGGATGATCAGCTCGCGATCGTCGCCGGCCGATGTGGGCACGGTGTCCGCCTGGGGAACGATCTCCGCCTGGGGCACGGTGTCGGCCTGACTGACGGTCCGAGGCGGGGGCACGGTCTCGATGGTCTTCATGCGCTGGGCTGGGTCTCCTCAAGAGGATGAAAGGGGTGGGCCGGACGGGGCCGGGCCAGGTCGGCCAGGCTGAAGGAGTCAAGCGCCCCGATCACCGCATCCCGTACGCGTGACCAGAGCACATTGACGTTGCAGAAGGAGGTCCGGCCACAGAGGCCGGCGTGTGCCGGATCTTCGCTGGCACAGATCATCGGGGCGATGGGACCCTCGAGAGCGCGCAAAACCTCACTCATGCGGATGGTCTCCGGATCGCGCGACAGCTGATACCCGCCCCGAGCGCCGCGAGTGCTGGTCACCAGGCCAGCCCCGCGCAGGCTTACCACGAGCTGCTCCAGGTACGGTCGGGGCAGCGCCTCGTGGTCGGCCAACTCGGAGATGCTCACCGGGCCGCCGCCGTGGTGACGAGCCAGCTCCACCATGAGCCGAACGCCGTACTCGCCGCGCGTCGAGAAATGAACCGCTCCCGAGCTGGGAAACGTGGTCCGCGCCGATCGGCCGGCGGGGACCATCAGCGGCTCGCCCAGGACCCGGAGCGGCTGCTCCAGGATCGGGAGTGGCTCCGCGGGCAGCGAGGGCCGACCCTCGGGGAGGACCGGCACGGCATCGGGCACGGGGACTGGCATCGAATTCCGACTTCTCACGTCAGGATTGAGTCTAGTCGCCTGCATGGGGGCCGTCAATGCGCGTGTGAGGCCCCTCGTCGCGCTCGATCAGGTGGCGGGTGAGCGTATCCCTTTCCGAGTACACTGCGCCGCCATGCTGTCCCCCCGACCTGCCGGGCAGCGGCGCTATCCCGCCGCACTGCTGTGCGTCTCCGCCGCGCTGCTCCTCTCCGCCTCCTGCGCGTCCGATGCCACGACCTCGCCTGCCCCGAGGTCGCCCCAAGGGTCGACCGCGACGCCGGGTGCTTCTCCCACGAGCCCGCTCTCCGGCCAGCCGGCGCCGGTCGACCCATGCGGGGTCCTCGACTTTCGAGAGATCCAGACCGTCCTCGAAGGCCCGTTCACGACGGCCAGGCAAGAGACCTCGGGTGGAGCGGCGGCGAGCTGCATCTTCGGCTCTGAGGATGGCGAGAGTCGCATCGCCGTCACGGTCGTCAAGGCGCCGGTCACGCTCCCGGAGTTCCAGGAACGGATGCGCTCCTTCGGCGATCGCGCCGTACCCGTGACCGACCTGGGGGTGCCCACCGGGCTCGTCATCTTCGGACCGACAGCAACGGCATACGCACTCCGGGACGACGTGCAGATCTATATCGACCTGGTCAAGGAGGACCGCACGGGGGGCCAGATCACCGAACCGCTCCTGGCGCTCATGGAACGGGCTCTGAGCCGCTTTCCAGGCGCGAGTCCCCCCGGCGCTCGTTCCCCCAGCGTACCGAGCGGCTCTCCAGACCCGACCAACACCTTCGCACCGCCATCGGGGAGCCCGGCCGCCAGCTCGAGCGGGTGAGGGAGTGGAGCGTCTCGTCACGGTGCGGGGACTCGGTCGCGTTCGACGCCGCCCGGATGAGGCCGCGCTCTCCGTCTCGGTCGAGCGCTCGGCGCCGACCGCGGCAGAAGCTCAGGCGAGCACGAGCCAGCAGATGCTCGAGCTCATGGCCACCCTGACCGGGCGCGGCATCGACCCAGCGGACATCTCGACCGAGACGATCTCGCTCGAGCCCACGTACGACTACCGCGAGACCGGCGCGCGACTCACGGGCTACCGTGCCGGTCAGTCTCTGAGCCTGCGCCTGCGGCGGCTCGAGGAGCTGGGTCCGACCATCGACATAGCGGTCCGGGCGGGCGCCACGGGTATCTCCGGCGTGACCCTGGGCATCGCCGACGCGCGGTCGGCTGAGGACGAGGCACGCCGCCTGGCGGTAGCCGACGCCCGGCACCGAGCGGAGGTCCTGGCGCACGCAGCTGGCGCGGATCTCGGGGCTCTGACCAGACTCGAGGAAGGCGGCCCCAGCCACGGCCCGTTGCCCATGATGACCACACGACTCGAAGCGTCCAGTGCGAAGACGCCGGTCGCGGAAGGCTCTGCGGAGATCGTGGTGGAGGTCACCGCAAGCTACGCCCTCACGCAACCCCCGCTCACTCGGCGCCGCGGATCCCGGTGTCGTAGTTGATCTCGACCTCCGCGAACGATCCGGCCACGACCGATACGGCCTGCGGCGACGCCGACGGCAACGGATCGCCACCGGGCGTCGGCGCGATGGTGTACTCGCCCGGCGCGAGAAGCACCTCGAAGCGCCCGTCCGGGTCCGACGTCACTCGCGTCACCTCTTGCTGCTCCAGGTCGAGGATGACCAGCACCGCCACATAGGGCGTCGTGCACGGCACGTCGCGCGTCTCCACGGGACAGGTCGGCCCCAGCTGGACGAAACCGCGGATGCCCGAGTCCAGCGGAACGGGTGGTACGGAGCTGGGACCGCCCGGCCCGCACGCCGCGGCGGTCAGGAGCACCGCCGAAGACAGCGCGAGCACGGCAGACAGCTTCCTGCGCCGCCCGACCACGCGTTTGGCGATCACGGTCCAGACCATGCCCGGATGGCACGCGCCAGCGCCGACACGTCGTCATCGCCGTGGCCCTGCGCGACCAGGCCGTTCTCGATCTGGGCGGCCAACGCTGTCACGGGCAGGGCCGCGCCCGACTCACGGGCCATGTCCAGAGCGATCATCACGTCCTTCAGGTGCAGTGAGAGCTTGAAGCCCAGCGGGTACTCGTCGGCGATCATCCGCCCGCTGCGGTTCTCCAGCACCCACGAGGCCGCCGCTCCGCCGCCCAGCGCCGCCACGACCAGCTCGGGGTCCAGTCCGGCGCGCATGGCCAGCACCAGCCCTTCGGCCACGCCCAGGTAGGTGCCGCAAAGGATCACCTGGTTCACCGCCTTGGTGGCCTGACCGGACCCCAGCTGGCCCATGTGCGTGATCGAGTGGCCCATCGCCTCGAGCACGGGACGGGCGCGCGTCAGGTCCGACTGCTCCCCGCCGACCATGATCGTGAGCGTGCCCTTCTGGGCGCCCTCCGAGCCACCCGACACCGGCGCGTCGACCATCGACACGCCGCGTTGGGCGAGTCGCGCGCCGAACTCGCGCGACGCCGTCGGACTGATCGTGGAGCAGTCCACCACGAGCGTTCCCGCGGAAGCACCCTCCGACACGCCGTCTGGAGCGAAGAGCACGGCCTCCACGTCAGGCGTATCGGACACGCAGATGACGACCACGTCCGACGCCTCCGCCACGGCCCGCGGGGTGGCGGCCTCGACCGCGCCCTGCTCGAGCAGCGCCGCGGTGCGGCCAGGCGAGCGGTTCCAGACGGTGAGGGCGAAGCCGGCGCGCAACAGATTGGCGGCCATGGCGCTGCCCATGGTCCCCAGGCCGCAGAACCCCACACGCTCCAACGCGACGCTCCCGATCTGATACGTGCTGGGACCGGACTCACCGACCGTCACGGCCACCCGTGACGCCGATGGTAGCGCCGCCAGGAATCGTAAGAGCCCCGCCGCAGGGACGAGGCTCTCGATATGCGGATGGTCGCTCCCAGCGCGAGCGAGGCGAGGGGTCAGTCCCGACTGCCACCGAAGATGCGCAGCAGGCTCATGAAGATGACCACGAAGTCGATGTAAAGGGCGAGCGCGCCGAGCACGGAGGCCGACTCGCGATCGCGGATGCCGGGCATCTCTCCGTTCTTGAGACGCTGAACGTCATACGCGGTGAGACCCGTGAAGATGACCACGCCGCCGATGCCGATGATCAGGTTCAGCGTGTCGCTGCCGGGGAACAGGAAGAAGTGCACCAGCGACACGACCAGCAGGCCGATGACGCCCATGAACAGGATCCCGCCCAGGCTGGTGAGATCGCGCTTGGTGACGAAGCCGAACAGCCCCGCCGCACCGAAGATGGCCGACGCGCCAAGGAAGGCCGACACGACGCCGGAGACCTGGCCCAGCCCGATGTAGGCGTACACCACGGCCCCGATGACCAGCCCGTTCATCAGCGCGTAGATGAAGAGCAGCGCCAGTCCGGGCAGCGCACCGATCTTGTTGATGAGGAAGCTGAGGGCGAACACGAACCCGAGCTGGCCGATAGCCAGGATCAGGTAGTTCTCGAAGACGAAGGTACGAACGCCCACGTTGGCGGTGACCAAGTAGGCGGCGGCGGCACTGACCAGCAGCGCCACGAACATCCAGACGAAGCTCATCGTCAGGAAGCCTTCGCGCGGCCCGACGGCCACGCGCTCGCCGTTGACCATGACGCCGCCTCTCATGCCGACGGCCGGCGGCAGCGCGCCGTAGGGAGCGGGAGCTCCAGGGTTGGGAGCCTGATACCGGTCAGGCTGGTTGCGATCTCGATCGAACACGGTTCGGTTTTCCTTTTGCTGGATCCGGCGACGCGGACGTGCCGGGCGGCGAAGTCCGGTCGGACATCACCCCGATAGTGTAGACGCCTCCGCTTCTACCGCGGTCGCGGCGTAGATCGGGCCAGGGTCGTGGAGCGCTCCTCGGCCTGTTCGGCGGCACGGGCCAGCACCCAGACGAGATCGGCCTGCCGGTTGAGGTAGGGCACCAGCCATGTGCCGGCGACGTGGCCTTCGCGCTGGAGGCCGACGGCGCGCCGCTCAGCGCGGCGCAGGATGGTGCGCGTCAGCTCCAGTGCGGCGGACAGGCGCGAGGCGCCCGGCACCACGAACTCGCGGGGCATCTGGATGCGAGCCTCGTACGCGGCGAGCTCCGTCTCGAGGTCCGTAAGCATGGCCTCGTCGACCCGGGTGGTGCCGTCCTGCAGCCGCTCCCATGCCTCCGGGTTGGCGGCCAGCTCGGCACCGACCACGAAGAGACCACGCTGTAGCCGCAGCAACAGATCGTCCAGCGCGTCCAGCTCCGCAGGTAGCGAACCGGCACGTCGCAGCTCCCCGATCTCAGCGCGGGCCAGGCCCATGGCGGCCACGGCCTCATCCGTGGTGCCGTAAGCCTCTGTCCGAGGATCGTCCTTCGGGACGCGACCACCGAATAGAAGACCGGTCGTGCCGTCGTCGCCGCGGCCGGTGGCCACGATGCTCTGGGCGATGGACGCCCGGGTGGCCCGGCTCACGGCCGTCTACCAGACGAGACCGGCGTCCTTGGGATCCCAGCGCTCGGCGAGGAGCGTGACCTTGACCTCATGGTCGACCACGCTCTCCGCCTGCTCCTTGACCTGCTGGATCATCGAGCC
>JACCQX010000093.1 GCA_013813905.1 Chloroflexota bacterium | reverse complement strand
CCTGGCTGAGTGCCTTCGTTGAACTCGCAGGCGCGGTCGCCGTCAGGCGCTGGCGGCGGAGCCGCGTAGGCCTTGCCCGCCGGGTCCGGATCGGAGTAGGAGTCGTGCTCCGGCCAGATGCCGGTGTCGAGCACGCCCACGACAACGCCCTGACCGGCGTTCTGCTGGCCGCCGAGCCTGCTCCAGGTGGTGGGTGCGCCGATGAACTCGGGGCTGCGGTCCGTGTCGACCTGCTCCAGCTCGTCGCGGAGGATCGTGACCACGCCCGGCATGCGGGAGATCTGGGCCAGGCGATCGAACGGGACGATGGCGGAGACGCCGCCGAGGACCCAGGTCAACCGGTGGGTGATGCGAGCGTTGGGCATGGCTGCCTTCAGGCGGCGCTCGAACGCGCCCTGGACGTCAGTCGCGTACCGCTCGTAGCTGGCGATCGCGCCCCGGGCAGCAGCATCCGTGCGCTGCGCCGCTACGAGGTCCTGCGTCGGGGCCAGGCCCTGCACGCCGCCGTCATAGGCGGCCAGCGGGACCAGATCCAGCTTGACGATGACCGATGTGAGCCGGTCCTGGCCCTGGGGTCGGGCCTTGTCCGAGGAATCGACCCGGTGTCGATCGAGCTCCTCGATCATCTCCGGGAATGCCCTCAGGCTCTGCCCGTCGGGTCGCGGCTCTGCGGCCGATGCGGCCGGCGCGAGCGTCGCGAGCAACAGGCCGGCGGATACGATCGCCATGGCACGGTGATGTATGGATCTTCGCCGTCTCAACGGGCGCCTCCCTGCGTGCTGAGAGGCTTCCCCCGCCGGCCATCTGCTGACGGCGCCTCTCACTGACCGTGGGCGCCCGGACACAGATCGATCCGGAATCCAGGGACCCGGGATAGGCGATCCGATTGGGGCGTCGGTCGCCTCGGAGCCTAACGCCGCAGCCGCTCCATGTCCAGCATGATTTTACGAGTGGCCCGGGGATCGCATCGTCACGGTCGGTGCGCGGCCGGCGAGCCTATACTCCGGCCGCATGGAACCGGCACTCCTCCAGGGTGTGGTGCTCGTGGTCACGGGCTATCTCATCGGGTCGCTGCCGATGGGCGTGATGGTCGCGCGGCTGACCAATGGACGGGATCCCCGAAGCATCGGCAGCGGCCGCACGGGGGGCACCAATGCGCTCCGTGCCATGGGGCCGGGACGCGGCCTGGCGGTCGGTGTGCTGGACATCGCCAAGGGCGCCGCTCCGGTGCTGCTGGCCGTGGCCGTGGGGGCCGATCAGCTGGTCCAGGCGCTCACCGGTGTCGCCGCTGTGTTGGGCTCCTGCCGCTCCATATTCCTGCGGCTGCACGGCGGTCGGGGCGTGGCCGCGGCCATCGGCGCGATGCTCATCATCCAGCCCATCGCCGTGGTCCTCAGCGCCCCGGTGTTCTTCGGCGTCATCTGGCTCAGCCGCTACGTGTCACTCGGCTCACTGCTGGGATCGGCAGCGGCCGGCCTGGCCATGGCGCTGCTCGTCATGCTCGGCTTCGATCCGCCGGTGGTGCTGGTCTACGGCATCGGTGCGGTGGCCCTCATCTGGCTGTCCCACGCTGACAACATCGGGCGGCTGCTCAGGGGTCAAGAGCGCAGACTGGACTCCTTGAACCGCGAGGCTGTCTAGCGTCCGGGCCGCTCAGCCTCCGGGCCGCCTGAGCGCCCTCACCAGCACCAAGGCCGTGGCACCCAGCAGCAGCAGGACGAGGACGGGCGCACCGGCCAGCACCTGGTCCAGGCCGGGGACCGCCGCGCTCAACAGGTTCGCGGCGAGGACACCCACCACCACGCCGGTCAGCAGCACCACGACGTCCCGATCGCGGACGCGGCCCGGCGTACGCTCGTCGGGCGGTGGCTGGCCCGTCACGGCCGCTGGGTCGTCACGCTGGTCGCCCGGTCACGTGGGATCGGCCTCAGGTGGGATGCCGATGGGCGCCACCAGGATCCGCCCCGCAAGGGCCTTGCCGATCCGCGTACGGAGCCCCGTCTTGGGACGGTGGAAGGTGACCGTCACGTCGGCTCGGACGACGGGGTCGGAGGCCGTGCCACCGGTCAGGTCGACCGCCGTGGGGGAATCGATGGCCAGCACGGGAACGCCCTGCTGACGAGCCCGGCCGATCACGGTCACGGCGCTGCGGATCGGCTCGCGCAGGACTCCCCTGATGCCGGTTCCCAGCAGCGCATCGACCACCACGGCGGCCTTCTCCACGCCGGACAGAAGGACCTGCACCTCGCGCGCGGTGGCGGCATGGATCCGCTCGACGAGCGTGACATCGGCCAGACGCTGCCAGTTGCGAGCCGCGTCGCGAGTGCTGGGTTCGGCCTCGCTGCTCACGAGGACGGCGGCCACCCGGTGACCCGCCCCGGCCAGGTGACGCGCGGCGACCAGCCCGTCACCGCCGTTGTTGCCCGGTCCGCACAGGATCAGCACCACGGCACCGGCCGGCCGCTCAGCGGAGGTCAGAAGTGCCCGGACCGCGGCGGCCACCGCGATGCCAGCCTCTTCCATGAGGCGATCGCCGGGCGTACCCAGTCGCTGCGTACGCAGGTCCGCGCCGCGCATCTGCTCCGCGGTCATGGCCGGCAGTCCCGCCCGCACCGACCAGCGCTCAGCCAGGGTGTCCAGATCCAGATCCGGACGCGCCAGGACCGGGTCATCGGACGGCAGGGGATCCTCCCGGCCGATGCGCATGGCGGCGCTGCTGCGGACGGCCGCGGGTTGGTTCGGTCGGCTCATGGCGTCCGCTAGTCTGACCGGAACGGCGTACGATCGAAACATGGCTCGACCCAGTCAGACGCGGCCGACCCACCCGGCTGACCTGACCGTCCTGTTCGATCGCGACTGCGGGTTCTGCAACTGGACCGTGCGGCAGTTGCGCGCCCTGGACCGCGACCGACGGCTGAGCTATGTGCCGCTCCAGTCGGCGGCGTCCCTGCCCGCGCGGCCCGACCTGGCCGTGGTGGCCGCCACCTATCCCCTGGCCGACGCCATCCACGTCGTGCGGCGTGACGGCACGGTGGAGGCCCGCGGGCGCGCCATGCTTGCCATCCTGGACGCGCTTCCCGGGGCCTGGCTACTGCGGCCCTGGACACGGCTGCCCGGCGTCGCCCGCCTTGCCGATGCCCTGTACGACCCGCTGGCAGCGCATCGGCAGGCCCTCGGCCGGCTGGTCGCCGCGGGCGATCCGGCCCTCTGTGACGTGGCGCCGGGCCCTCCGCTCGCTCCGGACAGGCGCCCGCAGCGGGACGGGGGACCAGCGAGGCGATACTGACGCCCATGGTCAGGCAGGAAGCGCAGGGACTCGTCGAGGACGCGGCTCCAGCGCGCCCCGACCGGCGCCTGCGCCTGGCCCAGGTCGCGCCGCCCATCGAACCGATACCGCCACGCGGGTACGGCGGCACGGAGCGCGTCGTCGACGAGCTCACCCGCGAGCTGGCTCGGCGCGGCCACGAAGTCGTGCTGTTCGCCTCCGGCAACTCCGCGCCGCCCGGGCGGCTGATCGAGACGGTGCCGCAGGCGCTGCGCGGGCAGGGCTTCACGGGCGACGCCTCACCCTGGTTCAGCGCGACCCTGCTCCAGGTGCTGCGCCACCAGGCCGACTTCGACCTGATCCACAGCCACCTCGACTTCCACAGCGTGCTGCTCGGACGAGTCGCCGTGACGCCCGTGGTGGGCACGTTCCACGGTCGGTTGGACATGCCCTTCGCGGCCAGCATCCTCAGTGATGGGCCGGCAGGACTGGTGGCCATCAGCCATGGTCAGGCCGCTCAGCAGCCTGCCGTGCCGTGGGCGGCCGTGGTCCACAACGGGTTATCCCTGCGCCAGATGCCCTTCGGAGACATTCGCGACGGCAGCCTTGCCTTCGTGGGCCGCGTCATGCCGGAGAAGGGCATCATGGACGCCATCGAGGTGGCCCGCCTCACCGGCCGCACCCTGCGCGTAGCCGCCAAGGAACCCTGGCTGCGCGACGAGATCGCCTATTACGAGGATGTGTTCATGCCGGCACTATCGCGGGCGGACGTGGAGGTCCTGGGCGAGCTGGGACCGTCCGACCGCGACACGCTCCTGGCATCCAGCCACGCCACGCTGGTGCCCAGCACGTGGCCCGAGCCGTTCGGACTGACGGCCATCGAGTCGCTTGCCTGTGGCACGCCGGTCATCGCCCGACGCGTGGGAGGCCTCCCCGAGATCGTGCGCGAAGGCGTGGACGGCTTCTTCGGCGACGATGCGCCGGCCATGGCCGCGCGGATCGACTCCGTGGAGGGCCTGGACCGGGCCGCCATCCGGGCATCGGTGTTGGAGCGCTTCTCCGTTGAGCGCATGGCCGATGGCTACGAGCAGGTCTACGCCAGCATCCTGTCCACTGGCCAGCCCGCCGCAGCGCAGCTCGCCAGATGAGCGCGCCTCAGCTGCTGGACGAGATCACGGGCCTGCTGGCCCGCTACCCCGAGGTCGAGGGGCTCCTACGGCTGGCCATCGCCGGACTCGTGGCGCTCATGGTCGGCTTCGACCGGGAATCAAAGAACAAGCCAGCCGGCGTGCGCACCTACGTCCTGGTGGGCATGGGCAGCGCGCTGTTCACGCTGGTCGGCATCTACGCCTTCGGAACGGGTGATCCGGCCTCGCGCGTGGCCGCCCAGATCGTGACCGGCATCGGGTTCCTGGGAGCCGGCACCATCATCCAGGTGAAGTCCGGCGTGGTCGGCCTGACCACGGCGGCCGGCATCTGGGCCATCGCAGCGGTGGGCATGGCCGTAGGGTCCGGGCTCTACATCCTGGGCATCGGCGGAGGTGTGCTCCTCTTCCTGGTACTTCGTTTCCTCACCTTCGATGCCATCGATGAGGACGAAGCGGAGCAGGACCGCCAGGCGGACGACCCCGACGAAAAGGACGCCGCCTCGGGCTGAGGCCCGCGACCGACCCAGCTGAGGGCGGCCGTCAGGCCCGGACGGTGCGCGTCAACTGGCGCCGGAGAAGGCAGGCCGTCAGCAGCAGCAGCACGATGCCGCTGCCAGTCAGCACGGCGACCTGCCACTCGGTCGTGATGGTCCCGCGCAGCATCACCTGTTGGAGCAGCGTGATGCCATGCGTCACGGGCAGCCCGTACGCCAGCACCCGGACCTCGAACCGGAAATCCTCCACCGGCAGCACGATGCCGCTGAAGAAGACCGAGGCCAGCAGGACCAGCAGCGAGAGCTGCACGGCCTGCCGTTCCGAATCCGAGACCACCGATATGAGCAGTCCCAATCCCAGCGAGGCGAAGACCACCAGGGCTATGACGCCCGCCAGGACCAGCGGCGATCCCAGGAGCGGCGTGGCCAGGCCGTACACCATGAGCAGCACCACCGACACCGCCATCACCGCGCTGATGATGCCGAAGCCCAGGTACTTGCCCAGCAGCAGCTCCACGGAGTTGATGGGCGAGACCCGGAAGATCTCCATGGTCCCCGAGAGGCGCTCCCGGACGAGTGACAGGGCACTCAGCGTGACGGCCATGTGCTGGAGGACCAGCGCGAGGACGGCCGGCGCGAAGAACTGCACGATGCTCGGCTGGGTCGGTGCCACGTTGTTGGCGGTCGCCTGGGTGGGTTCGGCGATGACCTCCGGCGGGATCTCCGTGAGCGAGTCCTCCGCGTCGAGCCGCGCCACCGCGTACGCCTCCCCTTCCTCCACGGCGCGCCGCAGGATCTCCTTGTTGACCTCCTGCGAGAGGTTGTAGGCGATCACCCGCGCGTAGGCATCGAGCGACGGGTCGATCTCGTCGAAGGCCACCTCGATCTGGGCATGACGGCCCTCGCGAAAGGCGGTGATGGCGTCGGCCGGCGCCACCACGATCAGGTCCACCGTGCCCGCGCTCAGCGCCCCGACCGCCTCGTCACGTGCCTCCACGACGGCCCGGATGGCCATGGCCGGTCCCGTCAGGTCCTGGTAGAAGGACACCTCCCGTGGTAGCGAGACCTCGGGCGGGATGACCAAGATCGTCTGGAGGGGGGCACGCACGCCCGTGAAGCCGACCCCGAAGAGCGCCATCAGCAGAAAGGGGCCCAGCACCAGGCTGATGAAGGCGGCCGGGCGGCGGACGATCTGGATGAGTTCCTTGCGCGTCTGCGAGAGGATGCGGGTGACGCTCTTGGCCGCGCCCAGGAAGACGCTCACGAGCCGTTGGTCCCAGCCTCAAGGGACCGGCGATGGGCTTCCACCAGCAGCGTGAAGACTTCGTCGAACGATGGCCGGTACTCCCGGCTGGCGGCTACCTGGCCGCCGCCCGCTTCTATCGCCCCGATGATGTCCGGGGTGGCCGCGCCGGCCTCCTGGGCGACGAAGAGCAGCTCGCGCGGCCCGCGGTGGCGCACGGAGCGAACACCGGCGATGGCCGGTAGACGGCGCAGGTCGAAGGGCACCTCCGTCTCCACCTCGATGACGTCGCCGCCCAGCGCCTGCCGTCGCAGCTCCTCGGGCGGCGCGAGCGCGACGAGCCGGCCCTCCGAGATGAGGGCCACGGCGTCGCAGTACTCCGCCTCTCCGACATGCTGCGTGGTCACGAAGAGCGTGCGACCCTCATCGCGAAGTCGACGCAGCTCGCTCCACACGGACTGGCGTAGCAGCGGATCGAGCCCGGCGGTGGGCTCGTCCAGGAAGAGCAGCTGCGGGTCGTGGACCAGGGCGCAGGCCAGCTCCAGGCGACGCTGCATGCCGCCCGAAAGCTGCGACGCGCGCCGGTTCCGAGCGTCCCACAGGTCGACCAGCTCCAGCACCTCCCGGGTGCGCTGCCGGCGACGTCGCCACAGCAACCCGAACAGGGAGCCGATGACGTCCACGTTCTCCCTGGCGGTCAGGTCGGGATAGAGCACGAACAGCTGCGGCATGTAGCCGATCTTCTCGCGGGTCGCGCGGTGGAAGCGTTTCGGATCGTCGCCCAGGACACGCACCTGACCGACGGTGGGGTGCACGGCGCCGGTGAGCACCCGGATGGTGGTCGTCTTGCCCGCGCCGCTCGGCCCGATGACCCCCAGGATGGTCCCGCGCGGCACGACCATCGAGATGGAGTCGACGGCCTGGACATCACCGAACTTGACGCTCACGTCCTGCATGACCACGGGAGCGTCCGGTGGCGGAGTGGTCGGGGGTGGCGGGCCGACCGGCGGGGCCGGCGCCGGACCCGGCCCGGCGGGCCGGTCCGAAGGGGGCCGCAGCGCGTCCTCGGCTGATACCCCGGAGGGTGCCGGCGAGTAGGCCCCGGCCGGGCCTTGTGGCGGCGGCTGCATTCGTCCCCTCGTCGTGCCGGGGCTCGGACCCCTGTCAGCCGATGGTCAGTGGACCCACCTTGCGTCCGGGCGGCTGGCGGGAAGGGGCACGCTGCAATCGCATCGCAGGCGCAGTGCCCTGGAATGCGTCCG
>JACCQX010000070.1 GCA_013813905.1 Chloroflexota bacterium | reverse complement strand
CTGCCAGGCCTCGCCGATGACGATCACCGGGCAGATCGGATGGCCCAGCTCACGCACCACGAGCGCACCCAGCAGCAGGATGCCGTCCGCCTCGCCGAGCAGGATCGCCAGCGGGCCGGTGCCGGCGCTCAGGCACTCGGCCAACACCGTGCTCGAAGAGCTCGAGCCCCGTCCGTGCGGCAGCACTAGCACCTTGCCGGCCACGAGGTGGCCGCGCGAGGGGTGATGCGTGTCGATGACCAGCCCGGTGGCCGGCTCGACGCCGCCCCAGAAGGAGAGCGGCTCGCGTAGCACCAATGCTGGGCCAGCAGCAGCTCCCGCCAGGAGCGGCTTTCCCTCAGCGGTCCAGCCAGCCGAAGTCACGGATCACCCTTCCGGCTGCAGCTGACCTGACGCAGTCCTCCAGTGTCCCAAAGGCCGCGCTGATGCCCAGGTTGGCTGGTGCGTACCAGGCCCATTTGGCGGAATCGGTCATGGCCAGCGTCTCCTCCGGCGCGAGGACCGGCGTGATGTAAGTGCAGGTATCGACCACCAGCCGGATGCCCGGCGCCCGGTAGACGGGCAACCAACCGCGGTCCTCGGCGGCTCGCAGCACATCACGTCCGGTCGAGACGTAGAACGTTACGTCGGGGTGGATGCGCGTCGCGGCGAGCATCGGCGTCAGCCGCTCGAAGCCGGCCAGCGAGAGATGGGGCGTGCCGACGCTCACCGCCCGGAGGGCGCCACCGATGTCTGCCGTCGTGAGCTCGGCGGCCGCAGCGCGCAGATCGTCCGGGCCGACGTCCATCGTCCGTGCCGGGGACCGGCCGCCCAGCGCATCGGCCAAGGTGAGAGCTTCCGGCGTGATACCCACGACGTGGATGAGCGCCACGGAACCGGAAGAGGCGGCCGCTGCAGCGAGCGCTTTCAGGTGATCCTCCGAGACGTCGCCAAGGGAGCCTTCTATCACCGACACCTCGGTCCCGGCCCGTGCCCCGACCACGTGGCCCAGCAGCGCCCAGAACGCCTCCTGGTCCAGCGCCGTGCGCCCGATCCCTCTCAGGCGGAAGAGCACGGTCCCGACGCGGTTGGCGTCCAGGTGCAGGCCCGCCTCGGGAACTCGGCCCGTGATGGCGGCACAGATGTCCATGAAGTCTCCGTACCGATCGGTGCGCGCCCCGAGCACCGTGTTGGCGAAGACGATGGCGTTCGACTCTGCCCAGCAGACGTGCTCACCGAAGGCCGGCCGTCCGGGCAACTGGTAGGGCGCGCAGGTCCAGGTCGGCTGGCAGCCCATCGATTCGTAGACGGCCATCTGCCGTCGTGCCTCGGAGCGAGCAGGCTCGGTCAGTCGGACCCGCTCTGGGTGGAGCAGGTCCAGCGCGGAGACGTTGAGCGTGGTGGGCACGCGCACCGTCGCCCCGTCGCCAGCCAGGCGCTCTGCAAAGCGAAGTCCCACCCGGCCGTGATAAAGGCAACTGTCGATGTGCGCGCCGGTGATATCGATCAGCCGCTCGGCGCCGGCCGCGTCGGCCATGGCCACCACGATGCGCATGGCCAGCGCCGTGGCGGCGCCCTGCTCACCCGCGAGCATCTCCTGGTCGCGCGCATCCATCGCCACTGCCATCGACGGCATGATGCACCGCGGTTGCGCCCGGAGTGGCTACCATCGAGCGGTGATCGCCTCGCTGCAAGGGTCCGTGTCCTCGGTGAGCACGGATTCGCTGGTCCTGGAGGTCGGCGGGGTCGGCTATAGGGTGTTTTGCGGTCCCCCCACGCTGGCTCTCGCGCGGCCCGGGTCGGCCCTCAAGCTACACACGCATCACCTGGTCCGTGAGGACCTCCAGGCGCTCTACGGCTTCCGCAACCCTGAGGAGCTGGGCTTCTTCACGCTGCTCACCACGGTCACCGGCGTGGGGCCCAAGGTCGCCTTGGCCATCGTCGCGTCACGACCGGTGGTGGAGCTCCAGCTGGCCATCCTCCAGGGCGATGAGGCCGTCCTCACCGCGGTCAGCGGCGTGGGCAAGCGCCTGGCCGCGCGCGTGGTGCTGGAACTCAAGGAGAAGGTCGCCGCGGCTGGCGGCGGGGTCGCTGTGGCCGGGGGCGCGACCGGGGCCGGTGCTTCGGAGTCGGAGGTGGTGGCTGCCCTGCAGGCCCTGGGCTACAGCGCAGCCGAGGCCCGCGAGGCGGGGAGGGGAGCGGTCGCGGCACTGCCTCCCGGTACGTCCCTGGAGGACCGGGTGAAGGCTGCCCTGCGCACCCTGCGCCGGGAGTGACGTAGAACGCCCGTTCGAAATGTCATCGGCTCTGATAGACTCGGGCCCGATGGAAGAGGGTGCGAGCGTCGTCACGCCGGAACCCCTCGACGGGGCGGAGGCCACCGTCGAGACCAGCCTGCGACCCCGGCGCCTGGCGGAGTACATCGGTCAATCCAGCGTCAAGCAGAACCTCCAGATCCTGCTGACCGCCGCCGCGCAACGGGGAGAGGCCGCGGACCACGTCCTGCTCTACGGGCCGCCCGGACTGGGCAAGACCACGCTGGCCAACATCGTTGCCCGGGAGCTCGGCGTGAACATCCACACCACGTCCGGTCCGGCGATCGAGCGGCCAGGTGACCTTGCCGCGATCCTCACCAACCTCGAGGAGCGGGACGTCCTGTTCATCGATGAGATCCATCGCCTGAACCACTCGGTGGAGGAGATCCTCTATCCGGCCATGGAGGACTTCGGCATCGACGTGATGATCGGCCGCGGCCCCAGCGCGCGGAGTCTGCGTCTGTCGCTCAAAGCCTTCACCGTGGTCGGCGCCACCACTCGCGCCGGGCGCATCAGCTCCCCTCTGCGGGACCGCTTCGGCGCCGTCTACCGACTGGACTACTACGACGCCAGCGAGCTGGCGACGATCATCGAGCGCTCGGCGGGCATCCTGGGCGTAACCATCGAGCCGGACGCCGTGACCATCCTCGCTCGGCGGGGGAGGGGCACCCCGCGCGTCGTGAACCGTCTGCTGCGCCGCGTGCGCGACCATGCCGAGGTGACCGGCGATGGGCGCATCACAGCAGCCCAGGCGGAAGCGGCCATGGCCGCCATGGACATCGACCACGAGGGCCTCGACACCACCGACCGCCGGCTGCTGGCCGCCATCGTCCAGAAGTTCGGCTCGGGGCCGGTGGGTGGGGCGGCGCTGGCGGCGGTCATCGGCGAGGAGGTCGAGACCATCGAGGACGTTTACGAGCCGTTCCTCCTCCAGCTCGGCTTCCTCGATCGGACGCCCCAGGGCCGCGTGGCCACGGAACGCGCCCGTGATCATCTGCGCGGCCTGGGCTACGACGTGCCGGCCCCCCGGCGCGGGGAGCGCCTCGATGCCGGGCTGTGGGACGGCATCACCAGCGAGGGACGCAGTGGATCGGAGACGCCCGCGTGACCGAGGGAGACCCCGGTCTGGCCATCGCCACGCAGGGCCTGGTCAAGCGCTACGGGCCGCGGCCGGCCGTGGACGGCTTGGATCTGCACGTGCCGCGCGGCATGGTCTATGGCTTCCTGGGTCCCAACGGGTCGGGCAAGACCACTACCCTGCGCCTCCTGGTGGGCATGGCGCGGCCGGACGCAGGCTCGATGGAGCTGCTGGGCGAGCCCTATACCTGGCGCGATCGCCGGCGCCTGTTCAGGGTCGGCTCGCTCATCGAGCAGCCGTCGTTCTACCCGTACCTGTCGGGGCGCGAGAACCTGCGCGTCTTCGGTGCCGCCGGCCCGCCCACGCCCAGGCACCGCGCGGAGGAGGTGCTCGGCTTCGTCGGGTTGCGCGACCGTGCCGGCGACAAGGTCAAGACCTATTCGCTGGGCATGAAGCAGCGACTGGGCATCGCCACCGCGCTCCTTTCCGATCCGGAGCTGCTGCTGCTCGACGAGCCGGCCAACGGCCTGGATCCCGGCGGCATCGTGGCCATGCGCGAGTTGCTGCGCTTCCTGACGTCCCAGGGCAAGACAGTGCTGGTCTCGAGCCACATCCTCCCTGAGATGGAGCAGATGGCCGACGTGGTGGGCATCATCGCGGCCGGCAGGCTGGTCCGCGAGGGACCCCTGGCCGGCATCCTGGACGAAGGAACGCGAGTTCGCGTGGGGGTCCCGGAGGAGGCCGTCGGTCGCGCGCTGGAGATCCTGGCCGCCCTGTCCCCCACCGTCGAGTCGGCTCCTGGCGGCCTTGGAGACCAGCGCTGGATCGCCGTCCGGGTGGCGAACGATCAGGCGTCGGAGGTGAACCGCGCCCTGGCCCAGGGAGGTGTCTTCGCCAGTGGGCTGGAGTCCGGCAGTGACCTCGAGACAGCATTCCTGGCGCTGACCGGCCCGGCCGGACCTGACCCCCAAGGGCACCTGGGTCCACCACCCGGCTGGGGTCAGCCGGGATCGCAGGCACGCTGATGAGACTCCTCGCCGCCGAGATCCTCAAGCTGCGCCGCCGCTGGGCGTCATACCTCGTGCTGGGGTCGCTCATCGGTCTCATGGCGCTCATCTTCCTGTTGGTGGTGCTGACCACGGGCGCTGCGCCGCGCGGCGCGCCCATGTTCCTGCGCTTCCCTGCCTCATACGGCTTCATCAACCAGTTCGTCTTCGGGCTGGGCAGCCTCCTGGCCGTGGCCTATGCCGCCGCCATCGCCGGCGCAGACTGGAACTGGGGCGTCTTCCGTGTGGTCGTGGCCCGGGGCGAGAGTCGCGCCCGCTACGTGATCGTCAAGTTCATCGCGGTGGCTGTCTTCCTGGTCATCGGCATCCTCCTCGCCTACGTGACGGGCATCGGCCTCACCTACCTGGCCGGCGCGTTGAGTGGCGTGTCGGTGGGCGATCCTCTGGCGGCCGGCGGCGCGGAAGACCTGGCCCGGTCACTCGGCTTCGGGGCGCTGGTAGTGACCGAGCGCGCGGCCATCGGTTTCGCCGTGGCCATGCTCCTGCGCAGCCAACTGGCGGGCGTGGTGACCGGCATCGTGCTCTTCATCGGCGAGCAGATCCTGGCCACCGTGGTCCTCGTCACGACACTGGCGGGGGCCGGCTTCGGCGAAGGCATGCAGCCGATCGGGCCGGAGTGGTTCCAGTTCCTGCCTTTCAGTATCGGCGACGGCGTGCTCGCCGAGGCGCCCACGCTGGGTGGCGGCGCGGAGGGCTTCCTGCTGAACCCCGTGCCGCTCGGGCTGGCCATCCTGGTGACGGTGCTCTATCTGCTCGCGTCAATGGCCATCGCGGCGCTGAGCGCCGAGCGCGCGCAGATCAGCGGATGAGCGCCACCGCACCCGTGGCGGAAGATACGACGTCCTCACGACCGATCTCTTTCGAGAGCGTGCCCGCGGCGGCGCCTGACGACGCGACGCGCGCCCGACTGGGGCACCTGGTGACGCCGCATGGGGTGATCGAGACCCCCCAGTTCATGCCCGTGGGCACGAACGCCACGGTCAAGGCCCTGGACCCCGACGACCTGCGCGAGGCGGGTGCCACGATGATCCTGGCCAACACGTATCACCTGGCGCTGCGGCCAGGCCACGAGCGCATCGCTCGTCTGGGCGGGCTGCACCGCTTCATGGCCTGGGACCGCGGCATCCTGACCGACTCGGGCGGTT
>JACCQX010000066.1 GCA_013813905.1 Chloroflexota bacterium | reverse complement strand
AGTCCAGACCGCGGCGGTCGTCGACCACCCTGCGCGGCCGGGCAGGGCCGGCTATGACGTTTGCTGCGTCAGGCGTCCAGGTGGTCGCGGATGCGCTCCGCCAGGGCCCGGCTGATGCCCGGCACCGAGGCGATGTCCTCAAGGGTCGCTGTGCGCATCTGCCGGGCGGAGCCGAAGACGCGTAGGAGCGCCCGCTTTCGGGCGGGGCCCACCCCGGGCAGATCGTCGAAGACCGAGCGCACCTGGGCCTTCGCCCGTAGCTTGCGGTGATAGGTCACCGCAAAGCGATGTGCCTCGTCGCGCAGGCGCTGCACGAGGTAGAGCGCCTGCGATGTGGCGGGCAGCACCACCGGCACGCCGTTGCCGGGATGGAACAACTCCTCCCGTTCCTTGGCCAGGCCGACCACGGGGATCTCCGTCATGCCCAGCTCATCCAGGACCCCGCGCGCGGCGTTGGCCTGACCCAGTCCGCCGTCGATGACGACGAGGTCGGGGAGCCGCCAGCGCAGCTCCTCGGCGCTGCCCTCCTCGCCCGACAGGGCACGCCGGAAGCGGCGGCGCAGCACTTCCCGGTGAGAGGCGAAGTCGTCCGTGCCCTGCACCGTGCGGATCCGGAAGCGGCGGTACTCCCCGGATCGCGGCCGGCCCTCCTCGAAGACGACCATGCTGCCCACCGTGTTGGTGCCCTGGATGGTGCTGATGTCGTAACACTCGATGCGTAACGGCGGAGCAGCGATCCCCAGCGCTTCGGCCAGCTCTTCCAGCGCAGCCAGGGTCTTGCCCTGATCGGCCAGCCAGCGCGCCTGCTCCCGGGCGAGTGTCTCGCCCGCGTTGCGCGCGGCCAGCTCCATCATCTCGCGCCCCTCGCCGCGCTGCGGCACGGTGAGTGCCACGCGTCGTCCGCGGCGGACCTCCAGCAGGCTCACCAGCTCGGCCGCGTCCGGCAAGGTCTGGGGCACAAGCACGCGGGGCGGGACGGAGCCGGCCGTGGCGTAGTACTGCTTCACGAACGCCGAGATGGCCTCCTCCTCCGGCTCGTCACCCAGGTTCTCCAGCAGGAACACGTCACGGCCGACGGTCTTGCCGCCGCGGATGGCGAAGAGCTGCACGGCTGCCTCCCCGCCATCGCGAGCGAAGCCCAGGACGTCCTGGTCGACTCGCGCGAAGGCGGCCATCTTCTGGCTTTCCATGGTCCGTTCCACGGCCTTCACCTTGTCGCGCAGGGCGGCCGCTCGCTCGTAGTCCTGCCGCTCCGAGGCGATCGCCATCTCGCCCCGCAGCGCGCGCGCCACCTGCTCCTGCCGGCCCTCCAGGAAGAGGATCACCTGGTCGATGTCCCGCCGGTAATCCTCCCGGGAGATGGCCTGGATGCAGGGACCCTGGCAGCGCTTGATGTGGTACAGCAGGCAGGGCCGGGGCAGGGCACGGACGCCGTCCCGGATGTCGATGGTGCAGGTGCGGAAGGGGAAGAGGCGCCTGATCAGGTTCATGGCCTCGTCCACGCTGCTGGCGGAGGCGTACGGCCCGAAGTACCGACTGCCGTCCTGGGGCAGCTTGCGCGTCCGCTCGATGCGCGGGAAGTCGTCGGCCATGGTGATCTTGATGAAGGGATAGCTCTTGTCGTCCTTGAGCCGGACGTTGAAGCGTGGCTGGAAGCGCTTGATGAGCGTCCCTTCCAGGAGCAGCGCTTCGCTGACCGTGTCGGTCATGGTGTACTCGACATCGGCCACGCGATCGATCGCGCCCTCGATGCGCAGTGGGGCCACACTCCCTCGGCCCTGTTGCCAGTACTGGCGCACGCGGCTGCGCAGGCTCTGCGCCTTGCCCACGTACAGGACCCGTCCACGCGCATCCTTCATGAGGTAGACGCCGGGTCGGTCGGGCAGCTTCGTCAGCGTGGTCTGGAGGCTCGGTGTCACGGGGCGATGCTAGCCCAAGGTTCGGCGGACTCCTCGGCCCGGAGTCCGCCGATAAGCCGTGGATGAGTACTCGTCCGTAACTTGCCTGTGATGACCGTCAGGCATGCCTCCGTCCAGGAGCGACTCAGCCGCTTGAGCCCTGATCAGCGCGCCGCGGCGACCGCCGGACGCGGACCGACGTTGTGTGTGGCGCCCGCCGGGAGCGGCAAGACGACGACCTTGGTGGCGCGCGTGGCATGGCTGGTCGACGGCGGGCAGGAGCCCGAGGCGATCTGCGCGGTGACCTTCAACCGCCGCGCGGCGGAGGAGCTCACTGAGCGGGTCGACGCGGCCCTCGAGCCGCTGGGGCTGGCACCGGGCGCCGTCCGCATCCGGACCTTCCACGCGCTCGGTCGGGAGATCCTGCGCGGAACCGGGGTGGAGGTAGACAGACTGGTGGACCGCGGCTCGGTGCTGGCGGAGCTGCTCGGACGGCAGCACTCGCCGAGCGTGCTCCGCGCGGCCGATGATGGCATCTCCCGACTGAAACTGGACCCCGAGGCTTTCCCCGCGCCGCCGGCCATGCACGCCCTGTTCGAGCGCTACCAGGCGCACCTCAGGGAGGTAGGCGCAGTGGACCTCGATGACTTCGTGTCTCTAGCCCTCCGGTCGCTCCGCGATGATGCGGCCCTTCTGGCCCAGTGGCGCGGCGCGTGCCAGTCCCTCCTCGTGGACGAGGTGCAGGACCTTGATCGCAGCCAGCTGGAGATGGCGTTGCTGCTCGCCGGTCCGGCCGCTGACCTGTTCCTGGTGGGCGACGACGATCAGACCATCTACGCCTGGCGGCTGGCCGACGTCCGGCGGGTGCTCGGCCTGGCGGGTCGGCTGCCGGGACTCCGCCGCCACGACCTCATCATCAACCGCCGCTGCCCGCCGGAGGTCGTTCGCCGCGCATCGCGGCTGGTGGCGTCCAACCGCGAGCGGTTCGTGAAGCGCATCGAGCCTGCGCCGGGCGCCTCCGGCAGCCTGCGACTGGCTCCCGACCCGGGCGATGCGCTTGCACGCGCCCGCCGCCTGCTGGGCGCCTGGGCCGATCACGGTGAGGGCACGCATGCGGTCCTCGCTCGCACTAACGCGGAGCTGGCGCCGTTCGCCGCCGTGGCCATAGAACGTGGCCGGGCCTACAGCGCAGCGGAGGACGGCCTCCTTCTGGACGACGCCCGGATAGATCCGTTGCTTGACCGCCTCGACGCACTACACGCCGAGCAGCCCGGTATGCCGTTCCTGCCGCTTCTGGGCAGGCTGATGGTCCGCGTGCCCGCCGCGGATGGACCCATCGCAGAGGCGCTCCTCGCCTGGGCGATCCCTTATCGAGACGCCGCAGGACTTCGCGACGCCATCGACGTCGCGCGGCGGGCGCGGAGGAAGCTCCGGCGCGACGACGCCTCGTTGGTGCTGGCCACGGCGCACGGCACCAAGGGGCTGGAATTCGACCACGTGGCCTGCATCGGCCTGGACGAGGGCGCCTTCCCCAGCGCGCGGACCCTGGCCGAGGCCGCCGATCCGGTCCGCGTGATGGAGGAGGAGCGACGCCTTGCCTACGTGGCTTGGACACGCGCGCGTCGCTCGCTGACGTTGGTGTACGACCCCGCGGCCCCCTCGCCCTTTCTTCAGGAAGCATTCGACGCGAACGAGCTGGCGGCATGAGCCGGTGTCGCGAGCCTCGGGGCGGCTCGCGGCCCGAGGCCGACTATGTGCGTGGTCGCAAGTCGACCGAGAAGTCCAGTTGCGCCCGCAGGTTGGCCAGCGCCTCCGCCCAGCTTTCGATGGCCTCCGCCCAGGCGTCCAGACCGGCTGGCTGGTCCACATCGAACGGTCCGTCGTGCAACGTCAGCCGCGTGCCGTAGCCGCGTGGCACGATGTCCACGGTGACCTCCGTGGCCATCGTGTCGACCATCGACGGCGCCCAGCGGAACCGGACCCGTCGTGATGGCTCGGCCTCCAGCATCTCCAGCCAGACGCGCCGTCCGGCCCAGACCAGGATGGAGCGCGTACCGACGGCCAGGGAGCCCTCGACGCTCGGCGCGAACCAGGACGACATGGGCTCAGGGTCAGACCATGCTCGATAGACCCGCTCCGGCGACGCATCGAGGATCCGTTCCATGGCGATCCCGCGCTCGCTCACAGTCCCAGGTCGTGGCGGACGGTCCTGAGTCCCTCGATCACGTTGACGATGTGTTCCTCGAACGGCACGCCCAGCTCCTCCGCGCCCTTGGTCAACTGGTCGCGCGGGACCTGCCGGGCGAAGCCCCTGTCCTTCATCTTCTTGACCACCGCGCGAACGTCCACCTCGTCCAGGCTCCGATTCGGCCGCACGTACGCCACGGCGATGACGAAGCCGCTCATCTCATCACAGGCATAGACGGTCCTGGCCAGCGGGGTCGTGCGGGGCATGCCGGTGTGGTCGCCGTGGCCCAGCACCGCCTCCACGATCGGCTCCGGGTAGCCCAGCCGGCGGAGCTCCTCCGCGCCCCGCACGGGGTGAGTCTCCGGGTAGCGCTCGTAGTCGAAGTCATGCAGCAGCCCGGCCATCCGCCACAGGTCTAGTTCGGGCTCCCTGATGCCGAAGCGGTGCTCCCCGTACCACGCCACCGCCCCTTCCACGGCCAGACCGTGGCGGCGCAGCGCGTCGCCGGGGGTCCACTCACAGAGCAGCGCCCAGGCGTCGGCTCGTCGAGGCTGTGCGGAGACGCTCACAGCTGAGGACCGATCATCGCTCCAGTGACTCGTCCGGCAGCGGCTCGCGCCGTAGCGCGCCCTGCCGTCCTCGGGAGCGGACTCGTGCGTTGATCTCCTCGCGATTGTGGCGAAGGAGGTGAATGGCGGTAGGCAGGACAGAGAGGATGACGACCGCGGCCAGGACGATCAGCAGGTACTTGTCCAGCTCCTCGCCGAGCGCCTCGCCCAGGGCGTATCCGGCGATGGGCAGCCCGATGGCCCAGAGCACGGCGCCCGTGAAGTTGTATAGCGCGAAGCGTCCATAGCGCATGCCCGCTGCGCCGGCCACGATGGGTGCGAAGGTGCGGACGAAGGGCATGAAGCGCGCGATCACGATGGTCTTGCCGCCGTGCTTCTCGTAGAAGAGCTCCGCCGCAGCCACATGAGACTTCTTGAAGAAGCGCGAGTCGGGCCTCGCGTAGAGCCGACGGCCGACACGCGCGCCGAAGGTGTAGCCCACAGCGTCGCCCGTCACGGCGGCGATGAAGCAGACGGCCACCAGCAGCGGCAGCGAGAAGAGATCGGGTCGGGCCGAGGCAAGCACTCCCGCCGAGATGAGCAAGCTGTCACCGGGCAGGAAGAACCCGAAGAACAGGCCCGACTCGGCGAAGATGATGGCGAACAGCCCGATGTAGCCGACCGTGATGATGAGCTGTTCCAGATCGACCCCGGGCAACATGTCAGGCCTGTCCCGTGGTGGGCGGAAACGGGGGCGTGATGTTGGCGCGACGCGCGCGGGGACCGCGGCGGACCGGCGCCGCACGCCGCTCCAGGACCAGTGCCAGTCGCTTCCGTTCCTCGCCGTCGATGACTATCCGGATGACGTAGTCACCCGGCTCGGGGAACGACAGATTCCAGAGGTCCAGCGCGAAGGTCAGGACCGAGTCGCGGTCGCCTTCCCGCCCGCCGGCCACGATCGTGGCCTGCGCGTTGGCCATATCGGTGCCCGAGGGTGTCAGCACCGTGAAGCGCAGCTCCATCTCCGAGCCTACCTCGTCGGACGCGACGGCCAGACCGACGACCAGGGCCAGGTGGGGATGCCGGAGGGGGAAAGTGGGACCACCCAGTCGTGATACGCCACCGCCCAGCACGGAGAACTTCTGCCCCGGGCGGGCGTCGGCGGCATCGGCCAGGAAGGCGTATTCGATGGAGGGCATGGCGGAAGTCTAGGCCCGGGGCAAGTGCGGCGTCGGCACCCGAGCAAGCCACGACGCCCAGTGACCAGGTACCGACACCAAGCGGCTAGGTACCGACACCGACCGGCTCCCCGCTACGCCGCCCCGCGCCGCGCCCCGCGGCCTCCGCGAAGGAGATGGTGGTCAGGGGCACCAGCGGCTCGCCCCGCAGCACTCGCGCTAGGTACTCGCCGGTGGCCGACTCGGGCGCCGCTGCCACGGTCTCCGGCGTGCCCGCCACCACCACGAGGCCGCCGCGGGCGCCGCCCTCCGGACCCAGGTCGATGATCCAGTCGGCGGTCTTGATGACGTCGAGGTTGTGCTCGATGACGATCACCGTGTTGCCCGTCTCGACCAAGCGATGGAGCACCTGGAGCAGCTTCTCGACATCGGCGAAGTGCAAGCCGGTGGTCGGCTCGTCCAGCAGGTAGACCGTCCGGCCCGTGGCCCGCCGGGAGAGTTCCGTGGCCAGCTTCACCCGCTGTGCCTCGCCGCCCGACAGGGTGGTCGCTGGCTGGCCCATGCGCACGTACCCGAGGCCGACATCGACCAGCGTCTGCAGCTTCGTGCGCACCGAGGGCACCGGCTGGAACACCTCCAGCGCTTCCTCCACGGTCATCTCGAGTACGTCCGCGATGGAGTGACCGCGGTAATGGATCTCCAGCGCCTCGCGGTTGTAGCGCTTGCCGCCGCACACCTCGCAGGGGACGTACACATCGGGCAGGAACTGCATCTCGATCTTGAGGATCCCGTCGCCGCGGCAGTTCTCGCAGCGACCGCCCTTGACGTTGAAGCTGAAGCGGCCGGGCTTGTAGCCACGCAGCCGTGACTCGGGCACGCCGGCGAAGAGTTCCCGGATAGGCCCGAAGAGGCCCGTGTACGTGGCCGGGTTCGAGCGGGGCGTGCGGCCGATGGGGCTCTGGTCGATCTCGATGACCTTGTCGATCGCCTCCATGCCTTCGACCCGGTCATGGGCGGCGGGCTGCTCACGGGCACCGCTGAGCTGGCGAGCCAGCGCGCGGTAGAGGATCTCCGTGACCAGCGTGCTCTTGCCCGAGCCGGACACGCCGGTCACGGCCGTGAAGGTGCCCAGCGGGAAAGGCACGTCCAGGTCCTTCAGGTTGTGGGCACGCGCGCCGCGAACGATGAGCGTCTTGCCGCTGCCCTTGCGGCGCTTGGCGGGGACGGGCACCGACCGCTCACCGCGCAGGTAGGCACCGGTGATGGAGCGCGGCTCGGCCAGCACGTCCTCCAGCGTCCCGCTGGCCATGATCTCGCCGCCGTGCTCGCCGGCACCCGGGCCGATGTCGACCACCCAGTCGGCCGTTCGGATGGTCTCCTCGTCGTGTTCCACCACGATCAGCGTGTTACCCAGATCGCGCAGCCGGACCAGCGTGGCGATGAGCTTGGCGTTGTCCTTCTGGTGCAGCCCGATGGTCGGCTCATCGAGGATGTAGAGCACGCCGACCAGGCTGGATCCGATCTGCGTGGCCAGGCGGATGCGCTGCGCTTCCCCGCCCGACAGCGTGGAGCTGGTGCGGTCGACCGTGAGGTAATCGAGACCCACGTCGACCAGGAAGCCCAGGCGCGCCGTTATCTCCTTGAGCACCTGACGGGCGATGGTCCGCTCGCGCTCGCTCAGCCGCTCGGGCAGTCGGGCCGCCCAGTGCAGCGCATCGGTCACGGAGAGAGCCGCGATGTGGGCGATGTTGCGGCCCTCGATGGTGACCGCCAGCACCTCCGGCTTGAGTCTCTGCCCAGCACAGGTCTGGCAGGGCCGCTCGACCATGAACTTCTCGAGCTCACTCCTGACCCAGTCCGACTCGGTCTCGCGGTG
>JACCQX010000181.1 GCA_013813905.1 Chloroflexota bacterium | reverse complement strand
GGATGCCCTGCGCTCGGCGACGGGGTTCCGCCGCGCGCTCACCGGGACGAATGCGGCAGTGGTGGGCATCCTGATGGCCGCGCTCTACACGCCCGTTGCGACGAGTGCCATCACCTCGCCACTCGACATCGCCGTCGCGGCCGGTGCCTTCGGCCTCCTGACGGTCGGCCGGGCATCGCCGATCCTGGTCGTCGCCCTCACGGCCTTCACCACGCAGCTGATCCGCGGATCCTGAGCGCGTCCGTGCAAGCGACAAGCGATCCGCGCCTTCGGCGATAGGACTATCGAGCCGCGGAAGTCGGGTGGTACACCACGGACGGTGCGGACGGCAGACTCGACGCAGTCGATCCAGAGCTTCACCGCCCGGGTCAGGAAACCGAAGATCCCGTTCGAGCAAGGAGTTCCGCGGGCCCCAGCCCGCTGCGCAACAAACGGACCCCCAGCGTCCCGCGTGTCGTTCCGGCTCGCCGGTGCCTTCTGCTCGACCGACAAAGGTCCGTCGCCAGCGCACGCGCGATGCCGTCGGGCGGAGGCTCATTGCCCCATGCACGGATCCATCGTTCACCGCCCCCATGCCGCCGTTCACCGCCCCGATGCTGCCCCCTCGGAGGCGCCCTCGCACCGCAGTGGCAAGCGGCAACGGCTGGCGTCCGTCCTGGTCGTCTCCTTCATCGCGGTCGTGGCAGCCGGCACGCTGACCGTAGTCTCTCCAGCTGAACAGGCGCTTGGCGCGACCAGAGCCCCACGGGCCGTCATCATCGTCGGCCCATCGAGCGGATCGACCGGCGAGTACCTTGCTGAAGGACGGTTGTTCGCAAAGCAAGCCGAGAGGGCCGGCATGAGGGTGACCCGAGTCTTTCATCCTCGCGCCACCTGGGCTCGCGTCCGCCCGGCGCTGCAGGGCGCCAACCTGGTCGTCTACTTCGGACACGGGAACGGCTGGCCGAGTCCCTACGCGCCCTTCCAGGAGGACACCAAGAACGGCTTCGCGCTGAACCGGTATGACGGCGCCTCGAGCTACTCACACGCCTACTACGGTGGCAACGTCATCCGCAGGCAGGTGCGCCTGGCACGCAACGCGGTCATCATCCTCTACCGCGCGTGCTACACAGCCGGGAATGGGGAAGATTGGCACCGGATCCCCAGCCAGCGCGTCGCTCTGAAGCGCGTCGACAACTTCGCGGCAGCATTCCTGCACAGGAACGTCCGCGCGAGAGTCGTGATGGCCTTCGGCCCCAAGCAGTGGGTCAACCTAGCCGCGGCCCTGATGCGCCCGGGCAGGACGATGAACCAGATATTCCAGATCCGCAGCGCCAAGCCGGGCTGGCGCATGAGCGGCTGGATGGGCCGGCATGACCTGTACCGGCAGTCGCGGCGAAGTCCTGGCGCGAAGATCCACCTGGATGTGCATGCCACCGTTGGCTACGCGCGCGCGATCACCGGTGATCTGGGGATGACCACGCGCCAGTGGGCGGGTCGCTGAAGGCAAGTAGCATCCCCTCCCACGCAGGAGGAGTGACCGATGGAGCTTGAGGTGCGACGCTTCGATGCGCCGGACGAGGCGCGCGAGATGGCGCTGGGCAGCTTCCAGTTGCTGCGCCTGGGCGGATCGACCCTCGGCCGGGCGAGCTACGCACCGGGCTGGCGCTGGTCAGAGCACGTCGGTGCGGCGTTGGGCCAGACGAGCTGTCAGGTCGAGCATGTCTGCCTCGTCCTGTCCGGACGCAATCGCATCACGATGGACGACGGACGGATCGTCGATGTGGGTCCGGGCGACCTTTTCACGGTGCCGCCGGGGCACGATAGCGAGGTCCTGGGGGACGAGCAGTATGTCTCGCTTCACCTCATGGGCAGCGGCGACTACGCGCGTTAGGGCGATCATGACGCCTTGCGGAGCACTTCACTAAGCGCGAGACCTCGAAGATCGAGTCCGGCCCCGACCCGTGACGATGGCCACGACCGCGCCGAGGCTAGCCGTGAGCGACATGAGGAGATAGGCGAGCCACCAGTTCTCGCCCAGGAAAGCGATCGAGCCGGTGGCGAGTGCGGCCGGATAGAAGCAAGCGAAGCCAAGCCACATGGCCGGCAGGGAACGGACGTCTCGCGCCAGAAGACCCACGGCCCCACCCAGCAGGAGCGGTACCAGCCAGAAGCCACCCCCCAAGCCGAATCCCAGGTGACTCGCGACGAGGGCGCCAGACAAGGCGATCCCGAACGCGATGACATTCAGCGACCGCGTTCGCAGCGCGATCAGGGCCACGGGCTTGGCTTGTCGGCAAGCGCTTCGGGCTGCGACTCGAGCTTCTTGAGCCACTGGTCGAAGTTGCGGCTCGGTCGGAAACCTAGTCGGTGCTGGATGGATCCCATCGGGTAGTACTCGCGGATGGGCTCCAGACGTTCGACCCCGCGTTGCCAAAGCAGTTGGGACGCACCGGGCCAATATCGGTCGATCACCGCAAGTGGGTCGGACAGTAGGCCTGCCGCGTCCTCTTCCGTGAAGGGCACGACAGAATGCACGTTGAAAGCGCCCCAGTTGACGCGCCTCGCCGCCAGCGCATCGATGGCCGCCAGCACCGAGCCGACCACGTCGGCCGTGTCGACACCGCCGTAAAGCAGACGGATGCCGTACCGGAAGAATGGCTCGGGCACGAACATGCCATAGCGCAGCGCGATGCTCCCGATGCCGTGCCGCCGGCCGTAATAGCGGCACATCTCCTCGCCTACGGTCTTCGTCAGGCCGTAGATGTCGGCCGGGAGGAGGGGCAGATCCTCGCGGAGGGCCACCACCTCGTCCTCGCCCGATGGAAGGCGGCTCTCGCCGTAGACGCCCATCGTGCTACAGAAGACGAGGCCTCTTACACCCGCCTCGGCCGCCGCCTCCCAAGTATTGAAGGTGCCCGTGACGTTCAGCTCATGGAATTCCTGCGACGTGTGATCGCGCAGGTGGATCCCATGGAGGGCGGCGCCATGGACGACGAGATCCACACCCTGCATCGCACGCCGAACATCCTGAAGCTGGCGAACGTCCCCTTCCACGAACCGGTATGGCGTCTCGAGCGTCCGCACGTCGAGCAGGACAGGCTCGTGGCCCTCCAGTGCGAGGGCAGGTGCGAGGGCCTGACCCAGAGTGCCGCCCGCGCCGGTCACCAACACGCGCATCCTGTACCTCCGCTGCGAGTCTTACTCGTTCCTGGAACTGGCGCCGTCCCGGCCCTCGATGAGCCAGGGCCGCTCATTGAAGAGCTCACTGATCCAGCGGCCCACGGGGCCTGGACGCCGCGTGTCATGTCGCCCTTGAAGCAGCACGTCCAGGGATCGCTGCACGCGATCGGTCAACTGTCGTGCGCCGGCGCGGCCCCGGGCCAGGCCTCCGAGCGTCACGGGCTTCCCGATCGTGACCCGGATCGTCTTCCCGAAGCGGATCCAGCGCGTGCCGCTGATGGCCACCGGCACCACCGGCACGCCGGCCAACAGCGCGAAGTGACCGACGCCCACCTCCAGAGGCAGCGCCTCGCCTTCGCGGTCGCTCAGCCGGCCCTCCCCTGCCACGGCCAGGAGTCCCCCGCCCCGAAGCACGGCTGTCGCCCGGCGAGTGACCTCCACTATATCCCGGCCGCCCGGCTGGAAGGGCACGCCCCGCTCGCCCCAGCGGATGATCGCGTTGCGCTTGCCCACGGACATGTTCATCTCCCGCGGCCCGAAGATGTGCAGCCGCCGCCGTGCGTCCGGCCAGAATCCGAGCAGGATCAGCGGATCTGTCCAGCTGGGATGGTTGAAGCAGATCAGATAAGCACTGTCAGGCAGGTGCGCAGCGCCGCGGACGCGGACCCGCAGGTACGAGCCCAAGGCCATCCGGAAAAAGAGACGAACGGCTGTGTCCTTCAATAGCCCTCCCCTCCCATAGACCTGGCGTGTCAACGCGTCTTGAACCCGATCGTACGCCGTGGTGGCAGCTGGGGGATGGACGGCGCATCCTGTCCCCGTCACCATGGCGCCGTGCATCGGCGATCCCCTTCCCGATCGGCGCTCCCACGCATCGCGCTCGGCCTGGTCGTGGCCCTCTTGGCGACCGGGCTGGGCGTCATCCCCGTGGCGGCGCTTGGGCCGACCATGGGCGGCCTGCCGCGGCCGGACATGGAGCCGGTCTACCCGCCGGAGGACGCGGGATACCACAGCTATGAGGAGATGGTGGCCGAGATCCGACAGGTCGCCAGCGACCATCCGGACATCGTGCGCCTGTCGTCGATCGGAGAGACATACAAGGGGCGCACCATCCACCTACTTCGGATCAGCGACGAGCCTGATCGGGACGAAGGCGAGCCCGAAGTGCTCTTCGATGCTCTGCACCATGCGCGGGAGCACCTCACCCCGGAGATGGCCCTCTCCATCATCCATCTGCTGACAGACGGGTACGGCACCGACCCGCGCATCACCGCGATCGTCGACAGCCGCGTGATCTGGGTCGTACCCATGCTGAACCCCGACGGCCTGGCCTACGACCTGAGAGGCGATCCGTATCGTGGCTGGCGCAAGAATCGCCAGCCGAACGCCGCCGGCGAGTCCATCGGCACGGACCTGAATCGCAATTACGGCTACCGCTGGGGCGGCACCGGCGCAAGCGCCGATCCCGCATCCCAGGTGTACCGAGGTGCGGCACCCTGGTCGGCGCCGGAAACGCGCGCCATGCGCGACTTCATCCTGAGCCGCCGCATCGATGGGAGGCAGCGCATCCGGACGCTGATCACCTTCCACACAGCCGGCGAGCTCATCCTCTATCCCTACGGCTACACGTACGCCGACCGGCCATCCGACATGACGGCTCTCGACGAACGCACCCTGAGGACACTCGCCGAGACCATGGCGGCAAGCAACGGCTATGTCGCACAGCAGTCGAGCGACCTTTATCTCACCAGCGGCGGGAAGCTCGACTGGACCTACGGCCGCGAGCGCATCCTGGGCTTCACCTTCGAGCTCTATCCCAGCGGCGGTTCGGGGATCGACCGCTTCTACCCGCCGGACGAGCTCATCGTCCAGGAGACGCAGCGCAACCACGAGGCCGTGCTGTACCTGCTGGAGCAGTCCGACTGTCCGTATCGCGTCATCGGCAAGGAGGCGGGATACTGCGGCCCGTTCTTCGACGACCTTGAGGTCGGTCGAGGCTGGCTGGTCGATGCGGACGGCACCGACACCGCCACGGGAGGGACATGGCAGCGCGGTGTGCCGGAGGCAACGAACCTCTCCGGACCCAAACAGATCGGCGCCGCGGTGTCCGGGCGTGCCGCCATGGCGACCGGCCGCAAGACGCTCGGCTGTGCCTCCTGCAACGATGTCGACGGAGGCGTCACGACGGTACGCTCGCCCTCTATCGACCTTCCGGCCTCCCAACCCACGTGGCTGCGCCTGCGGTACACCTTGGCCCACACCGACAGCGCGACCCCGGAGGACGGCTTCCGGGTGGTCATCGTGAGCGAGGGCACGCGCACCGTGGTCTTCCAGGACCTCGCCACCGCCGTGGACCGGGATGGCAAGTGGCAGCGGCTGAAGCTCGATCTTGCCCCGTGGGACGGCAGGCGGGTCCAGGTCCAGCTCGAGGCCTTCGATATGGGTGCGCCGAGTCTCGTGGAGGCCGCCGTGGACGACGTGCGCGTGACGCTCCCGTAGCGCGCCTCACGGGAAGACGGCGATGGCCTGGAGCAGCATGCGCACGAACGCCTCGCGGTCGATGCTGACGCCGACATCGACCGTTGCCTCCGCCGAGCTGAAGGGCCGCGTATCGACGACGGTCCGGCCGCGAGTGTGCCGGCCCTCCACCTCCACGCTCACCGGGTATCGCCGCGTGGTGATGAGACCCCCTCCGAGGACATGCGCCACGGCCACCGCATCATGGATAGGCGGACCGTCCCAGCCGTACCACTCGGCATGCACGCGCGCGAAGTAACGCATCAGATCGGCGAAGATCAGGCCGGTGCGATTGCCCAGGGCTTCCATCGCCGCCATGTCCGCTGTGCTCAGGCGTGCCTGATGAGTCACCTCCAGCGGCATCATGGCCAGGGGTCGGCCGCAAGTCATGACCGCAGCGGCAGCCTGAGGGTCGGCCCAGATGTTGAACTCCGCGGACGCTGTCCAGTTGCCCTCACCGATGGCGCCGCCCATCAGCACGATGGCCTCGATCCGAGGCAGGAGGTCGGGCCGTGCGCTTAGGAGCCCCGCCACGTTGGTGAGCGGTCCCGTGGCGACGATGGTGACCGCATCTTCTGCTTCGAGGAACGCTGAAGCGAGCTCCAGGGCACTCGCGTCGACCGCTTCCGCCGCCGGCTCGGGCAGATCGGCCCCGTCCAGGCCGGACGCGCCATGGACCTCCGGCGCGATGCGCAGCACGCCATCGAGTGGACGGTCGGCGCCGGCCGCCACCGGGACGTCCGTGCGGCCCAGCAGCGTCAACACGCGCAGTGCATTGCGTGTCGTCTGCTCCAGCGGCGCATTGCCGGAAACCGTGGTGACCGCCAGCAACCGGACTTCAGGGCGTGCCAGTGCCAGCAGCAGGGCCAGCGCATCGTCGTGGCCCGGATCGCAGTCGAGGATCACGGTTCGGGGCGTCACCCCGGGTTCGGATCGGCATCGATCGTGGAGTGCTTGGTCCATTGGACGTGCATCTCCCCGTAGAGCCGGCCGTACGGCACGCCGCCCATCTCTATCGACAGATCGATCCCTCTGCGCTGCACGGTGAGATACGTCAGGACCTGCAAAGGGAGGCATGAGACGAGCGGCATCCAGGCGGCCCCGCCCAGGTCCGGCACCACGAATCGTTCAGGCGATCGAGGGGGTTGGTCGATCACGAGTCGCGCCGAGATCTCCATCCGAGCCAGCCCGGCGAGAAACTCTTCCGCTCGGCCGTGTGCCTCCTTCCCAGCGATCAGGACCGCGGATTGACCCGGCGCCGCCATCAGCTGGGATCCATGGGCGAACTCCTCCAGCTCGTCCCAGATCGCGCGCATCGCGCCGCCCTCCCAGAATTTCAGGGCACCGTAGCGTGCGGTGGCCCGGTCCGGGCCGGCCCCCAGGAAGATCGTCTGCGGGCTGTCGTCGACCCAGCCCGGCAGCTCGGCGAACGCTCGGTCCAGGACATCGCGCGTAGCCTCCGGCCATCGATCGAGCTGCTCGAACCTCGTCGCAGCCAGACGTTCCAGCAGGATAGCCAGGGCGAGAAGCGTCTGGGTGTAGTCACGCGAGTGTGGCGTGTGCCGTGCCAGCGGCTCCGGCATCAGGAGCTCCGCGCCGGCGGCCTCGGCTAGGCGTGACCCGGGTCGAGCGACGACGGCCAGCGCCCGCGCGCCCTGCGCCCGAGCGCGAAGGACCGCCTCGACCGTCCTCGCCACACCCCCGCTGACGGAGACGGCCACGACGAGCGTCTCCTGGTCGAAGGGTTCGTAGCGGCTCGACTCCATGCTGGAGATGGCCCGGACTTCGGCGGCCAGGGACCGCCGGTACAGGCTCTCCAGTGCCGTCCCCGCGATGATCGAGTCGCCGCTTCCGGTCAAGATGACCTTGCGCGGCGGCGGGCCGAGGTCCAGCTCGCGCACCTGGCGACGGAGATCGACCGATGCCCTCTCGAGCGCGGCCGGCTGGTCCTGTATCTCCCGAAGCATGATCTCGTTCAAGGCAGCCTCCCGGCGACCGCGAGCCCGGCGTCGCGTGCCAACATCCCCAGCTCCTCCTGCGTCGCCAGGTGCCCGCGAGAACCCATGGCGGTGGTGCTGATCGCCGCCATGAGGTTCGCCAGCTGCGCGCTCTCCTCGTCCGGCCAGCCGCGAGTCCGCCCGAACGCGAACGCGCCCGCGAAGCAGTCGCCGGCCCCCGTCGTGTCCACCGGGGCAACGGGGTGAGCCGGGATCCGGGAGATCCGCCCGTCCTGCGCCCGCAGGGTGCATCCGGCCGCGCCGCCGGTGGCGAGGATGGTCGACGGCCCGAGGTCATGCAGCCTCTCGACGGCGGTCAGCACGTCATCGCCGAACGCCCGCGCCGCCCGAGCGTTGACGAACACGACGTCAGAGGCCCCGAGCATCTCGGGTATTACTGCGATCTCCACCCCGAGGCTCTCCAGATCCAGCGCGACAGTGGCGCCACGACGGCGAGCCTCCTCCATCACGGGCAGAGCAGAGGCGCCCTCGGAGGCACCGACGTGGATGAACCGGACGCCGTCGAGCGCTACCGCCGGGAACCGCTCGTACTTCGCCTCGGGTGCGGGCACCGGGAACTCCAGGAGGGTCCGATCCCCTTCGGGGGTGAGGAGCGCGATCGTCCACAACGTCGGCTCCCCGACCGTGCAGATCCAGGTCGTGCCCACGCCACGGGCGCGGAGGTCGTCGACGGCGATGCGGCCTCGGACGTCGTCACCGACCGTCGAGACGACGCCGGCCGCACCTCCGAGCGTCGCGAACGCGCTGGCCGCATTTCCCGCCATCCCGCCCGCGTACTCGCCGAGGGGCACCATCCCGATCCTCTCCCCCGGCTGGGGCACGCGAGGCACGCGCACCGCAAGATCGATCGTCACGCCCGAGAACGCCAGATATTCCAGCCGTCGCGAGGCAGCCGTCCCGGTCAATCGTCTTGCACGCGGCTGCGGAAGATCTGGCGCGAGTTGACCTCGAGCAGCTGCTCCTCGGTGTACCCACCCGTGAACGGCGGGCGTCCCCGGAGCTGATGCATCGCGGTCGCGAAGAGCATCCCCGGCACGATGTAGGCGAGCGGCGAATACTCCTCGGCGATCGGGCCCACGATCGGCATGACGACATCCGCGAGCTCCGCCACCGCCCCGTCCGTGGAGCTTGCGACGCCGATGACCGTGGCGCCGATCTCGCGGGCACCCCGGAGCTGCTCCAGGGCACGATCGTGCGCTCGGCCCTCCGGCGCGAGGACGAAGATCGGCGTGACGCCGTGACGGGTCAGGAAGATCTGCTCGTGCGCCCACTCCTCCAACTGCTGGGGGATGCCCTGGAGCTGCGGCTGCTCGAACAGCTTCGCCGCGGCGAACTGGGCGGTCGCCTGGTTCGGCCCAGCTCCCAGGATGTAGAACGTGCTGAGATCCCGGAACCGCTCCGCGAGCAGCCGTGCGATGGGCTCGTTCGCCCGGGCTGTGGCCTGGAGGACATCGCCGAGGCCGACGAGCTCCTGCTCCAGAGCGTCCCGCTGGGATCGGTCGATCGTCGCCCGGAGCTCTCCCAACCGCAGGGCACAGAGGTAGAGGGTCGTGAGACTGGCGATGAAGTTCCCCAGACCGAGTGCGCCGCTGCCGTACGGCAGGCCGGCGAACGGTCCGCGTGCCTCGACAGCCATCTCCGGCACGGTCTGGAGCACCATCGATTCCGCGGCCTGCGCCAGCGGGCTTCCCTCCCGGCCGGTCACCGCGATCGTCCGGCTGCCACGCCTCCGGGCCCGGACGAGCGTCTCGATCGTCCGCGAGACCAGCCCGGAGTTGGAGATCGCGATCGTCAGCGAACCGGGAGGCATGAAGTCGACGACGTAGCGGGAGAACTCGAGGGCTTCCAGGGGTTCGCTGGAGACGCCCGCGTACCGGTCGAAGAACAGCCGCGAGGCGAGCGCGGCGTAGTAGGAATCGCCGCAGCCCGTGATGAACACGCGGCTCGTGGAGGCCGCCAGCTCCGGCGTGATCACCTGCTCCACCTGTGGCCTGACGCGGCCCACGACCTGCCTGATGAGGTCCGCCTGCTTCTGGACGGCGTCAAGCTCGTATGGCTGGACCGCGTCGCGCGGCTCGGATCCCGGAAGCGTTCGGGCATCGGTCGATGGCATTCCGTCTCCCTGTCGTGGCACCAGGGTCAGCCCCGGGCCTCCTTGTCGTACGGCACCCCGTCCGCGGCCGGAGCCACGGCGCGCCCGACCACGCCGGCCAGGATGATGATCGTCAGTATGTAAGGGAACATCCCGAACCACTGCGCCGGCCAGGCTGCGATGGCACCGCCGAGTTCGCCCGGCGGGGCGGAGATCTGGACCGCCTGCCCGAGCGTCCGGGCAGCGCCGAAGATCAACGCAGCGATGAACGCTCCGACCGGCGTCCAGCGCCCGAAGATCATCGCCGCGAGCGCGATGAAGCCGATCCCGGCGGTCATCCCGTCCTGGAACGACCCGATCGATTCGAGCGTGAGGTAGGCGCCCGCGAGGCCGGCGAACACCCCGCCCAGGATGACGCTGCGGTAGCGGACCCGGATGACGTCGATGCCCACGGTGTCGGCCGCCTTGGGATGCTCTCCGACGGCCCGTGTCCGGAGACCCCAGCGCGACCTGAAGAGCATGACCTGGAGGAAGATGACGGCGAAGATCACCCCGGTTTGGAGCGGGCCCTGGCCGAAGACGGCGTTCAGCAGCGGCCCGACGATCGGCGCGTCGTACACCTCCGGCGGGAGCCCGATGATGTTCTTCGGCAGCGTGCGCGCACCGGAGACGCCGGTGGTGGAGATGAACAGCTGGTTGAAGTACGCCGTGCCGCCCAGCGCCAGGATGTTGATGACCGTGCCGCTGATGATCTGGTCCGCTTTGACCGTGATCGCGAGCCAGGCGTGCAGAGCGGACAGGACCATGGACGCGCCGATCGCCGCCGCCACACCCAGCAGGGCCGCAGGCAGGTGGCCAATCACCGGATTGAGGTATGCGCCGACGAGGAAGCCCGTGAAGGCGGACGTCAGCATCATCCCTTCGATCCCGATGTTCACGACACCCGACCGCTCGCACATCACGGCGCACAGCGCGCCGAAGGCGATGGGCACCGCGAACCCCAGGATGATGTACGGGCGAGTCGTGGCGAACGAGACGAACCATTGCCCCAGCTGGAACAGCGCCTCCCAGTAGCGGGCCACGAACAGCGCCAGCAGCGCGACGAGGAGGCCCAGGAGCACGAGGCGGACCCAGCCCCCGGCTGACGTGGGACGGGCCAGGCGGCCTGACGCGACGGCGTTCAGCGCGCTCATGCCGC
>JACCQX010000083.1 GCA_013813905.1 Chloroflexota bacterium | reverse complement strand
CGTACAGGCAGGCCGGACAGATGCCCGAGCCCGGATCACGTTCGGTCTCGCAGAGCGGACAGGGTTCCCCCTCCATCGGGTATGCGCCTCCTGCACAGTCCATGAGCGCCGTCCCCGGCCCGAGGGGACAGCATCGCGACCAATGAACCGCGACCGTACTGGTCCCACCCGGTGGGCGCCACTCCCCCATTGGTCCTGTCCGTGGCCCTGCTACCATGCCGCACGATGCGCGGCCGAGTCCCGGCCGGCTCAAGGGGATCGTGGATAGCGTCGTACTTCTGCTCAATTCGAATTACGAACCCCTCAACGTCTGCGACGTGCGCAGGGCGTTCCGGCTCCTCTTCGGTGAGAAGGCGGAGGTGATCCAGTACGACCATCACGAGGTGCGCTCGGCGCGGGAGATCTTCCGAGCCCCGAGCGTCATCCGGCTCCAGTACCACGTGAAGCGTCCGCGGCCGCGCGTCCGCCTCTCGCGACGCGAGATCTTCACGCGAGACCTCCACACGTGCCAGTACTGCGGCGTCCAGACCCACGACCTGACGCTCGACCACATCGTGCCGCGCCACCGCGGCGGGAGCCACTCCTGGGACAATCTGGTGGCCGCCTGCAAGGCCTGCAACCACCGGAAGGGCGGCAAGCTGCTGGACGAGGCCAGGATGCGCCTTCACCGGCCGCCGTTCGAGCCCCGCTGCGATGTGTATACCCAGTTCACGCCGTATCTGGCCGACCCGCGCAACGAGGTCTGGCGGGACTACCTGTTCCTCGGTCGGAACTAGGCACCGGCGCAGCGGCGGCGCCCCCGAGGTCACGGCGATCCTCCATGTCACGATCCCCCTCCAGGTCACGACCACCCTCCATGTCACGGCCGCCCTTTTCCGTGCCGCCCGAGGTGATGCAAGCGCTGGAGGAGCTCTGGTCCGCCGGCCACGCGGGATACCTGGTGGGCGGGGGCGTGCGCGACGCCCTGCTGGGCCGGACGCCGCACGACCCGGTCTGGGATCTGGCCACCGATGCTATCCCGGAACGAGCGCTGGAGCTCTTTCCCGGCGGCACCTACGAGAACCGCTTCGGCACCGTGCTGGCGGGCGGCGTGGAGGTCACCACCTTCCGCCGCGACCACGCCTACGGCGACCACCGCCGGCCGGACCGGGTCACCTTCACCGACTCGATCGAGGAGGACCTGGCGCGGCGCGACTTCACGGTCAACGCCGTCGCCTGGGGCCGCGCCGCGGGGGGGCAGGAGGCCGGCTGGGTCGACCCCACCGGCGGCCGCGCCGACCTCGATGCGCGGCTGCTACGGGCGGTCGGTGACCCGGAGCTGCGCTTCGGCGAAGACGCGCTCCGGCTGGTGCGTGCGGCGCGCATCGCGGCCCAGGTCGGCCTCACGATCCATCCGGACACAGAGGCAGCCATGTCGGAGCGCGCCGGGGACGTGTCGTACCTCGCTACGGAGCGTATCGGGCGCGAGCTGCGACGGATGCTCGACGCCGAGCCGCCCTCGGCGGCGTTCCGGATCCTGGAACGTACGGGGCTGCTGCGGTCGCTGTTCCCGGAGCTGGCGGCGCAGCTCGGTGTGGTCCAGGACAAGATCCCGGGCCAGGACCTGTGGGACCACAGCCTGGCCACGCTGGACGCGGCAGCGGCACTCGCGCCCGCGGACCCGATCGCCAAGCTCGCCGCGCTGCTGCACGATACGGGCAAGCCCGAGACCGCCGCGGACGGCCACTTCCTGGGACACGAGGAGGCGGGTGCCCGCATCGCGCAGACGTTCCTGTCCAGGCTCGGTTTCGGCAGCCAGGATGTCCGTCGCGTGGTGCGACTGGTGCGACATCACATGTGGAGCTACGTGCCGGCCTGGGGTGATGCCGCGGTGCGGCGGTTCATGCGACGCGTGGGAGTCGACCTGGTGGACGACCTGCTGCGGCTTCGGGAGGCAGACAACGTGGGCAGCGGCTGGCCGGCAGAGGGAGGCGGTGTCGCGGAACTGCGCGCGCGCATCGCGGAGCAGCGGCATCGCCGCCCGCCCCTCTCGCTGGCGGACCTGGCTGTGGACGGCAACGCGGTGATGGCGTCATTGGGCAGGGAGCCCGGCCCTTGGCTGGGCCGCACGCTGGAGCGGCTGCTCGACTCGGTGATCTCCGACCCGGAGCGGAACACGCCGGAGAGGCTCCTGGCCGACGCCCGGACCTGGGCAGAGAAGCCATGATCCAGCGGCGCCTCCGCGCTGGAAAGCCGTGATCGAGCCGCTGCTCCAGGCTGAGCGGCTGCTGCTCATGGGCCTGCTCGACCAGGCGGAGGCCGTCTACCGTCGAACCGTCGAGGTGGATCCCCGCAACGCCATCGCGGTAATGGGCCTGGCGCGCGTGGCGGTCGAGCGCGGAGACATGGAGGAGGCGCATGCGCAGGCAGCGCGGGCGTTGCGCATCGATCCCGAGAACGCGGCCGCCGCTGCCATGGAGGCGCGGACCGCCGAGCTGCTCGGCCGGCGGCCGGCGGCCGAAGGTTCGCGCGAGGCGAGCAGTGGTGCCGAGTCCGAGCCCGGCGATGTTGCTGTGGGATCCGAACGGTCGCGTGGAACCAGGAGCCTGTTGCGTCGCCTCTTCGACCGCTGACCCCGGCTCTTGACCAACTGCGATCGGCCAGGGCGGCGGAGACCGCGGCCGGCACACGCTGGTATCACGCGGAGTCCTGTCATCTACCGCTGGGGGCGGTCGTAAGTGACCGTTCGAGGGATGTGATCGGGAACGCTCGCCGTCCAACTGGTCCACTGAGCGTGAGGGTCTAGTCGGATGAGCCGTGCTAATAGCGCTGATGCCCAGTGGGGCATCAGCTCGTCGATCTACTGCCGCCCGGAACCGTAGGATGCAGAAAAGTCCACGATGAGCGGGCAAGGCAGCATCGATCGACGCCTCGAGTGGTCCCGTACGACTCCGTCGACCATCCGCACTCGACTAGCATGGCCGCATGCGCATCCTCGTGACCGGCGGTGCCGGCTACATCGGCGCGATCACCATCGAGCGGCTGCTCCGGGCCGAGCACCAGGTGATCGCCCTGGACTCGCTCGTGACCGGCCATCGGGAGTCTGTGGCGGATGGGGCGGAGCTCGTCGTCGGCAGCTTCGGCGACGGCCCGCTCGTGACGAACCTCCTTCGCGACCGCGGCATCGACGCCGTCCTCCACTGCGGTGCCCGCTCGCTGGTCGGCGAATCGGTGACCGATCCGGCTCTCTACTACCGCGAGAACGTCATCGGCGGCGTGGGCCTGCTGGACGCGATGCGCACTGCCGGCGTCCACCGGCTCGTCTTCAGCTCTACGGCTGCCGTCTACGGCGTGCCGAACGAGACGCCCATCCGCGAGGACGCAGCCAACGTGCCCATCAATCCCTACGGCGCCACGAAGCTCGCCTTCGAGGAAGCCATGCGCTGGTACGGGGCGGCGTATGGGCTGTGCGCCTTCTCCCTGCGCTACTTCAATGTGGCCGGTGCCAGCCCCTCGCGCGGTGAGCGGCACGACCCGGAAACGCACCTCATCCCCAATCTCCTGGCCGCCTACAGAGGAGGTCCACCGTTGACCGTCTTCGGGACCGACTATCCGACGCCCGACGGCACGGCCGTGCGCGACTACATCCATGTGCTCGACCTGGCCGAGGCACATCTCGCGGCGCTCCAAGCCACCGCCACGATGGAGCCGGGGCTGGAGGTGTGCAACCTGGGCTCGGGCTCAGGCTTCAGCGTGAAGGACGTCATGCGGGCAGCCGAGTCGGTGGTGGGCTCGCCCGTACCTCACTCTCTGGGTTCGCGCCGGGCCGGCGATCCGCCCATCCTCGTGGCGTCCAACGAACGCGCCGCGGAACGGTTGGGCTGGCGACCAGCGCTTGGCTCGCTGGAGGAGATGATCGGCTCTGCCTGGGACCTGGTACGCGGCTCGACCGCCGAGAGTGGCACTTCCGCGGCTGCCCTACCATCGGAACATGCCCTCCCGGAACACTGAGCCGATCCCGCGCGACCCGCTCGATTGGCGCCCTCAGGTGCCGCTGCTCACCCGCCGGGCACCGACCATCTCGGACCCCATCGTGGAACCGCTCTGGTCGGGTACGCGCACGCTGCTTCACTTCGAGGCCGGATCCGACGGCCCGCCCGGGCGCATGGCGCTCGTCGATTCGGACGGGCACGACGTGACCGATCGAGACCCGGAACTCCTGGGGGAGATCGGCCGGTCGATCCTGGCGCTGGACGCCGTGGTGGATGGGGTCCTCACCGTGCAGGCCACGCGTAGCGGCGAAGGCGCGGCCATCATCCACCAGGCCACCATCGGCCGGGGCAGCATCTTCATGCCACGGGATGCCGGCATCGACGTGGAGCGCAAGGACGCCCATCCCGATCAGGTCCTGGCCTTCGTGGCGCTGGACCTGCTCCAGATCGATGGGCAGCCGCTCTTCGACGTGCCGCTGCTGGAGCGGAAGCGCATCCTCGAAAGCCTCGTCCAGCAGGGCGAGCGGGTGCGAGTCGCGCCGTACACCCGGCCGCCCGTCGATCCCTGGGTCGCATCCTGGAAGGGAGCGGGCTTCAAGGGGGCGATGTTGAAGTCCGCCAACGGTCGCTACAGGCCCGGTGGCTATGCCCCCGACTGGACGACCGTGACCCGCCTCCAACACAAGCGCTGAGCACGGGTTGGAGGCTTCCGAGCGGCCCCATCGCCGTAGCTGGTCGATCACGGTCCGTCGAGCGCGCGCGGACGACAAGGAGGCTGTGCTCTCCTTCGCCACGCGGACGTGGGATGGCTCCGACTACATCCCCGACGTCTGGGAGCGCTGGCTGGCGGCGACCGACGGCGTGCTTCTCGTGGCCACGGCCGGTGGCGCCGCGTCGACCGCTGTCGGCGGCCGGCGACCGGTCGACGCGGATGGGGCACCACTGGAGGCAGCTCGCGCCGTCGCCGTGGCTCGGCTGACGATGCTCTCCCGGGATGAGGCGTGGCTCGAGGGCATCCGGGTCGATCCGCGCGTGCGGGGCATGGGCGTGGCCACGGACTTCCAAGTCGCGGAACTGCGTTGGGCCGCGGCGCACGGGGTGCGCGTCGTGCGCTACGCGACCGGGCCGGACAACGAGGGCTCGCATCGCCTGGGCGCGCGACACGGCTTCGCGCTGCTGGGTGAGTGGCGCTGGTACGGCGTGGACGATGAGGACGAGGAGACTCCGCCCCCGGACGCAGCGCCATCGACCGGCGGCGTGACGATCGTCCGGGAGGTCGATGGGGATCGCTGGTGGGAGCGCGTCACGGCCGACCCCACGCTGCGCCGCGGGCATGACCTGTACGAGCGGCGCGCCTGGGCACTCCAGGAGCTGACCGAGGAGCGATTCCGCGGCCATGTTGCCCGCGGTCAGGTCACGGCCCTGGAGTATCGCGCCGACGGTGCGGATCGCTGGGCACTGGCCATCGCGCGAGACGAGGGCTGGGGTGACGAGGATCCGGCACTGCCCGCCTCCCCCGCGCTGCTCGTCGGAGATGGGCGCGCCGCCCTGGCGCTGCTTCAGGCGTTGAGCGGCGGCCAGCCAGGCGTGCCGCGCGTCCTCCTCCCCGACGTCGAACCCCCGATCCTCGACGGCGGCACGGTCTCCGCCTGGGCCGCCGCGGGCTGGAGGCCGCGGGATCGCACGCTGCACATCCTGACCCGGCCGCTGGACGCGGCGCACCCGCTTCCCGAGCCGGAGGACGCGGCGCTTCTGGAGATGGAAGAGGACCCGCGCGCCGTCGCCCGTCACTGGTCCGCGCCCAGCTGACGAGCCGTCAGTCGGGTGGCGGGAATCGATAGTGCCAGACGTGCCAGGGCCGGACGCCGGGCAGGTGGCCCGCGCGCTCCATGGCCGCCCGCATGGGCAGGTTCTCCGTATCGACGTCGGACAGGATGGAGCTGAAGCCGCGCGTTAGAGCATCCGCGGTCGCCCGGGCCAGCAGATCGACGATGTAGCCCTGTCCCCGGTGCTCGGGCAGGACACCGATGTGGGTGATCGTCGCTACGTCATCGTCGAAGGCGGAGAGCATGACGTAGCCCACCAACCGGCCGTCCGCGTCGTAGGCGAGTCGCCAGGTGGGCGCGTCGTCCGGCCCGAGGAAGCCCATCATCACCTCGCCCCATCGCTGAGCGCCGGTCAGGTCATAGAAGTAGCGGTCGTTTCGGTCGAGCGTCTCCGCGCAACCTGCCGACAGCGCCGCCGCGAAAGCCGACTCGCCCACCTCGGGCAGCGAACGGAAGATGAGACGGTCTCCCAAGGGCACAGGGCTGCCCTCGTCCTGCCACACGAAGCCGAGCTTCTCCTGGAACAGCCCGAATCCGGCTGCCTCCAGGACCGCGCGACGACGGTCGGGATGCGATTGCGACTCGGCATTGACCCGCGCGTCGATAGGCGGACCCAGTGCAGCCACCGATGGCAGCGCAGCGGAGAGGAGGCGCGGTCCGACCTCCAGGTCGTCGGTCCCCCAGCGCAGCCAGAGGCCGATGAGGAACGCCTCCATGAGCGGGTCTGTGGCTGATCCCGCGTCTGGCGTGGGACTGTCGGTCATGAACGCGACGCGACCGACCGGCGTGCCCGCCTGCTCCGCCACGAACCACCACTCCGGCCGCGCCAGGCCCTGGGCCAACAGGCCGCTGAGCTGCTCCTCGAACGCCGCGGCGCCTTCACCCTGTAGCGCCGCGAAGGCGCTGGCATCACCGTCGAAGACCCCGATCCCAAGCACGGCGCCACTGTAGTGCAGGCGCACGTCGCCATGGCGTGCCACCGATGCGCGTCACGGCCATCTTCGCTAGGCTGCCCGGGATGCCCCAAGCCACCCTGCCCAAGGCGCTGCGGGACGAGATCGATGGGCTCGGCAGAGCCGACATCATGGTCGGCATCCCGAGCTTCAAGAACGCCAGCACGATCGGTTACGTCGTGCGCGCGGCGCAGGCCGGCCTCGTGCAGTACTTCCCGGATCTGCGTCCCGTGGTGGTCAACGCCGACGCCGGATCGCCCGACGGCACCCAGCGCGTGGTGGTGGACACGGAGCCGCCCGACTACATCGAGCGCATCCTGCTCGTACGGCCCAAGAACAAGCTCCAGCGCATCAGCCTGACCTATCCCGAGATCGAGGGCGTCGGGGGCAAGGGTGCCGCGCTGCGCACCATCTTCCAGATCGCCGACGCGCTGGGCGTGCAGGCGCTGGTGGTGGTCGATTCCGACCTGCGCAGCATCGTGCCGGAGTGGATCGAGCTGCTGGCCGGGCCTATCCTGAAAGGCGGCTTCGACTACGTGGCACCGCTCTACAGCCGTTACAAGTACGACGGCACGATCACCAACACGGTGACCTATCCCGTCACCCGGGCGCTCTACGGACTGCGCATCCGCCAGCCCATCGGCGGCGACTTCGGTGTTAGCGGCGACCTCATCCGCCACTACCTCGAGCAGGACGACTGGACGCCGGATACCAGCAAGTTCGGCATCGACATCTGGATGACGCACAGCGCCATCGCCGGTGGCTTCGCGGTCTGCCAGACCCGTCTGGGCGCCAAGGTCCACGACCCCAAGGATCCGGGCTCGGACCTGGGGCCGATGTTCAGCCAGGTCGTCAGCACCCTCTTGCGCCTCATCGAACGCCACGCCGCGCGGTGGCTGGACGTCAAGGGCTCGCATGAGATCCCCGTCTACGGCTTCGAGCGCATCATCGACCCGCCGCCGCTCGAGGTGAACACCCAGCGCCTGCTGGAGGAGTTCGCCAAGGGCCGTCTGACGGTGCGCGACACGTGGGCGACGGTCCTCGCGCCGGAGCAACTGGCGGCGGTCGACCACCTGGCGGAGGAGGCCAGCCAGGCCGTGGAGACGGCCACGCGGGCCGACACTCCGGCCACCGTGGAGGACTCGCGCTTCAGCTTCCCCGACGAGACGTGGGCGCGCATCATGTTCGACTGCGCCCTGGCCGCTCGCCAGCGGCTTAAGCCCATGGACCGCATGGTCGCGTCGCTCATCCCGCTCTACTTCGGGCGCGTGGCCAGCCTCATCATCGAGACGCGCGAGCTGACCACCGACCAGGCCGAGGCCTTCGTGGAGCGCCAGGCGCGAGCGTTCGAGTTAGCCAAGCCCTACCTGGTCGAGCGCTGGCGCGTGATCGAAGCGTCGTCGCGGGACGGCAAGATCGCCAAGGGCCTCAAGCAGCCCGTCAAGGTCAGCAAGGCAGCCAACAAGCGCCGTTCCGAGACCGGGGCCAAGAGCTGATGGCGCGTCGCCGCTCGCCCGCGCACATCCTCATCCCCCTCGCCAACCCGCGTACGGCGGCCGACCTCATCCGCATCGGCTCGGCGCTGATGGAGCAGGGCGGCACGCTCATCGCACTGGGCATCGTGGAGGTACCCGAGGGCATGCCCCTCTCCGAGGGCGCCACCAAGGCGCGCCAGGCGCGGCGACTGCTCCAGCGTGTCCTGGAGTTCGCGCCGCCCGGCGTGGAACTGCGGACCGTGGTGCGTATCGGACGCCGTGCGGCGGAGGGCATCGTGGAGCTGGCCGCGGAGGAGGAGGCGGACCTGATCCTCTTCGGCTGGGCGGGCAAGCCGGCCGGGCGGCGCAGCATGCCGGATGCCGTGTTCAGTCCTACCATCGACGAGGTCGTCCGCGACGCGCCTTGCGACATCGCTGTGGTGAAGCAGCGCGGCGTCGGCTCCGTCGGGCGCATCCTCACCGCCGTTCGCGGCGGGCCCCACGCGGAGCTGGCGCTCCACTTCGCCGAGTCCCTGGGCCGGTCCTTCGATGCCGACGTGACCGTCCTGCACGTCGTCCCGCCGGACATCTCGCCCACCATCCGTTCGCAGGCTGAGCGTGCCTTGGCCGCCTTCGTGCATCTCCACGCCAGCGAGCGCGGCAGGGCCACGCTGGTGGAGGGCTCCGATATCCGCGCCACGATCCTGCGCGAATCAGAGGGCGCGCAACTGGTGGTCATGGGCGCCACCGCCGCGCTGCCGCACGACCCCACGGACGGTGCTCTATTCGGGGCGCTGCCGGAGACCATCGCTCAGGATGCGCGGCCCACGGTCATCGTGGTCAAGACCCGCGAGCAGCCGACCCGTTCGGTCTTCGAGAAAAGGGCCGAGCAAGCCGAGACCCTGGAGGCCGCCGACCGGGCGGCGGAGGCTGGGCGCAGCATCACCGCGCGGGTCGATCGCTGGTTCGCCGAGTCGAGCTTCCATCACGGGGAGTTCGCGGATCTCAAACGGCTCGTCGCGCTGAAGGAGAAGCAGGGTCTGACCATCAGCGCGGTGCTGCCTACGCTCAACGAGTCGGCCACCATCGGGCCCATCGTGCGCGCCACGCGGCGCCAGTTGATGGAGCAGTTGCCGCTCATCGATGAGCTGCTGGTCATCGACTCGGACTCCGAAGACGATACGCGCGAGCTGGCGGAGGGCGAGGGCGCCCGCGTGGTGCGCCACAGCGACGTGCTGCCCCGTTACGGCACCTATCGCGGCAAGGGCGAGGCGCTCTGGAAGAGCCTCTACGAGACGAGCGGCGACCTGGTGGCCTGGTCGGATACGGACATCAGCGACTGGCATCCGCGCTTCTTCTACGGCACGCTCGGGCCGCTGCTCACGGAGAAGCGCATCGGCTACGTCAAGGCGCACTACCAGCGACCGATCGTGGAGGGCGGGCTGCTCAAGGAGGGCGGTGGGGGACGCGTAACGGAGCTGGTGGCACGGCCGCTGATCAACCTCTTCTTCCCGGAGCTCTCGGGCTACATCCAGCCGCTCGCCGGGGAGTACGCCGGGCGCCGCCAGCACCTCGAGCAGATCCCCTTCTTCACCGGTTACGCGGTGGAGATCGGTCATCTCATCGACCTGGCCGACCGCCTCGGCCTGCAGGGCTTCGGACAGGTGGACCTGGACATCCGGATGCACCGTAACCAGGAGCTGGAAGGTCTCTCACGGATGAGCTTCGTCATCCTCCAGGCGGTCATGAAGCGGCTGGAAGAGCGCCACCGCGCGCGCCTCTTCCCGGAGATGGGCTCGACCATGAAGCTGCCCCGCTCCACCCCGAACCGGCTCTCGCTGGAGGTCATCGACCTGGCGGACCAGGAGCGACCGCCCATGATCCGCATCCCCGAATATCTGGAGCGCCGAAAGAGTCGGAAGCCCGTTCCGGCGACGTGAGGCTGCTGGTCGCGCCCGACTCGTTCAAGGGCTCGCTCACCTCGGTGGAGGTCGCACGAGCGCTGGCCGAGGGCTGGAGCCGCGGCCGTCCTGACGATACCGTTCGGCTGTCACCCCTGGCCGACGGCGGGGAGGGCACGCTGGATGCCGTGGCCGCCGCGGGCGGCTGGTCGCGTTTGCCCGCCGCTGCGAGGGACCCCCGCGGCGAGCCGCTCGACGGCCGCTTCCTGCGGCAGGACGATCGAGCGGTGGTGGAGATGGCCACGGCCTCGGGGCTGTCGCGTGTCCCCGCCGAGCGGCGCGACGCCATGGCCGCATCCACCTTCGGTACCGGCCTGATCCTGGCCGCGGCCATCGGCCTGGGTGCTCGGCGCATCGTGCTGGGACTGGGCGGCAGCGCTACCACGGACGGCGGCTCGGGCCTGCTGCGCGCGCTCGGCGTGCGGTTCCTTGACGCCTCGGGCGGGGAGCTGCCGATGGGCGGCGGGGCGCTGGACAGGCTCGCTCGAGTGGACCTCTCCGGCCTGGCGCCGATCCTCAGTGAGGTCGCGCTGGTCATCGCCTCGGATGTCACGAACCCGCTGCTGGGCGAGCTGGGGGCAGCGGAGACCTACGGGCCGCAGAAGGGGGCGGATCCTTCGCAGGTAGCACGGCTGGATGCGAACCTGGCGCACTATGCCGAGGTGCTGGAGGCCGAGGTGGGGCGTTCCCTTCGAGACGTGCCCGGCGCTGGCGCTGCTGGCGGCACGACCGCGGGCTTGCTGGCCATCGCCGATCGATTCGCCTCATTCGAGGTGAGGCCGGGCGTGGAGGTGGTCATGGAGCTGACCGGCTTCGACGAGGCCTTGGTCGACGCGGATCTGGTGCTGACCGGTGAAGGACGCGTGGACCGCCAGACGGCCTTCGGCAAGACCGCACTGGGCGTCGCACGTCGGGCGGCCGACGCCGGGCGGCCTTGCATCTGCTTCGGCGGCGGCGTGACGGAAGAAGGCATCGCGGCGCTGGCGTCGCTCGGCGTGGTGGTGGTGCCCGTGACCGAGGCGCCTATCAGCGTAGAAGCGCAGATGGCTGCGGGCGTCGGTCCCCTGGAGCGTGCTGCGGAGCGGGCGTCGCGGCTCGTGACCATCGGCCGTGGCTGAACCGGTCGCGCGGCCGAAGGGGCGGAAGGCGGCGGTGCGGACGGCACCATCGCGGCGCTCCGCGGTCGTCCGTCGAAAGCGCAAGCCCGCCGACCCAGCGTTGGCCTGGGCACGACGGCTGGCTCGCTATCGACCGGGACTGGTCGATGACACGCGCGCGGCCATGCGGGCGATGTACGGGACACCGACCTGGCGCCGCGTCCACGACCCGACCAGCGAGCTGGTGCTGACGATCCTCTCGCAGAACAGCGCCGACATCAACGCGGAGAAGGCGTTCGATGCCCTGCGGGCGCACTTCCCGTCAGTGTCGGCTGCCCTTGAGGCCTCCAGGGTCAACCGGCCGGGCTGGGGCGGCACGGGCATCGAAGGCGGCGCCCCGCCGGACTGGTCGGCCGTGGAGAACGCGCCCATCGAGGAGCTCATCGACGTCATTCGGCCGGGCGGCCTGGCGCCACAGAAGGCACCACGCATCCAGGCCTCGCTGCGGGCGTTGCGTGAGGCCCGCGGCGACTACTCGCTGGAATTCCTGGGCGAGCTGCCGCCGATGGAGGCCGTCGCCTGGCTCACGGCCATCGGTGGCATCGGCCGCAAGACGGCCTCGGTCGTGCTGCTCTTCTGCTTCGGGACGCCACTGATGCCGGTCGATCGCCACGTCGAGCGGGTGGCCAAGCGGATCGGTTTGGTGCCGCCCAAGGTGGACCTGCTGCTGGCCCACGACATGTTCCTCCACCTTCTGGAGCCCGACCAGATGTACGAGGGCCACGTCAACCTCATCACCCACGGCCGCCAGACCTGCCACGCTCGCAAGCCCGCCTGTCACCGCTGCGCCGTCGCGCCGCGCTGCCGCTACGTGGACCCCAAGGCACCGTGAGCCGTGACCGCTCATGAGCGGTGCCAGGCCGACCCGACCGACTGACGGCACTAGTCGTCACCCGAAGGCGTTCCCAGCCTGCGTCCCAAGGCGCGTCACAACGAGAGCAGCGCTTCCGGGGCGGGGGGTAAGGTAAATCCACCGCCCGGTAGCTACCCTCATCGAATGGCATCCCCGACCGGCCGCGGACGACCGCTTCATCCGGACGTGCGCACGCCGGCGGAGTGGGAAGTCCTCGACTGGCTGAGGCACGGCCTGACGCGTCGCGAGATCGCCCGTCGGCGCCGAACGAGCATCGACGCGGTCAAGTACCACATCGCCAACACCACCGCGAAGCTCGGCGTCGGCGGAAGCACGGCGCTCCGTCAGTGGCCGGGCTATCCCGCTACCAGCCTCCTCGCAGCTCGAAAGGAGCGTTCTTCCATGTCTGCCACTGCCCTCCAGCTCGGGCCGATCGGTCAGGTCGCCTTGCACGCGCGCGATGTCGAGCGGACGGAGCGCTTCTACCGCGACACCCTTGGTCTGCCGCACATCTTCACGTTCGGCGAACTCGCGTTCTTCGACATGGGCGGCGTTCGCCTCTACGTCCAGGCCGTGGCCGACGATAAGTGGCGCCCCGGCTCGCTGATCTACTTCCTGGTGGACGATATCCACGCCGCCTTCGAGGAGTTAAAGGCACGCGGAGTGACTGTGCGCGGCGCTCCCCACGTGATCTACACGGACGAGGGCACCGGCACGGAGGAGTGGATGGCCTTCTTCGAGGATCCGGATGGCAACGCCCTGGCATTGATGAGCCGCGTGAGGACGTAGTGCGGCGTCACCTCGAGTCACGCCCTCTGTCTGTTTACCGGACCCGCAGCTGTCGCCGGCGCCAAGCGAGCGCGCCGAGTAAGGGAGCGCCCAGGAGCACCAGGGGCGGCGGGGAGGAGGTCCGCGGATCCTCGGCTGCGCTCGTGGAGGTGTCGGGCAGCCCATCGGGCTGTAGGGAGGCGCGACACTCCGGACCGGCCTCCATCGAGCCGGTCACGGTCAGTCGCTCGACCTCAGCGGTATGGAAGATGAACGAGTAGTCGGTGCCACCGCGCCCCGATCCTGTCCGGAAGTACACGGGAAACACGGTCTCGCCGATCTCGGGCGGGGTGCTGAAGCCGAGGTCCAGAAAGGCGTGACTGCCGCGGTAGACCGACTCCAGCGAGCGAGGCTGAACCACCGAGTCGAAGGCGAGCCCGACGACCAAGGACGGCGGGTTCACGAGGTAGCCGGTCACGACGACGTCGCCTGGGCGTCCATCGCAAGTGCAACATGACAACGCGTCTCGGGCGTGACGGGTCCTAATCCGTGGTCCGCTCGTGCTGGCGAGGCCGCAAGGAGCGTGGCCAGTCCGAACACGAGGCACCATCCGATCTGACGCTTCACCACATGCAGTCGACGCGCCGCCAGTCCGGCAGCTGTCCATCTCGTCACTGGTCGGCCGTGATGGGTAGCATCCTCGTCACGGGCCGGCCCGCCCGGCCGAAGACGAAAGGGACAGCACGTGACGGACCTCCAGCAGCTCATCGACGGCTTCCTCGAGAACGAGTTCGAGACGTCGCCGGTCGTCGCCTCCGGGCTCGGGCTAACCGAGTACGACCATCGCCTGGACGACCTATCCGCGGAATCCTTCGAGAACCGCGACGCTGACGCCGCCGAGTGGCTGGCGCGTTTCGAGGCGATCCCGGACGACGGCCTGGACGCCGACGGCCGCATCGACCGGGACCTGGCCATCGCCATGCTTCGAGGACGCACCATCACCGCCGACTGGCAGGGCTGGAAGCGCGATCCGCTGACCTACACGTCGCCCGCGCTGGGCGGCCTCTTCGGGCTCTTCCTGCACCGCCTTCGCCCGGAGGCCGAGCTGGTCGACGCTGCGATCGCGCGCCTCGAGCAGATCCCGCGCGCCCTGGAGCAGGGCCGGGAGAATATCGACCCCACGCTCGCGCATCCGCTCATCGTGGAGCGCGGGCTGGCCTCGGCCAAGGCCGGTGGACGCTACGTCCGCGACCTGCTACCCAATGAGGTCACCGATCCCGAGGCGCAGGGCCGGATGCGCGAGGCGGGTGCCACGGCCGGCGAAGCCTTCGACGCCTGGGTCCAGCATCTCGACACGGTGCGCCAAGAGGCGACCGGCGAGTGGCGCTTCGGCGAGGAGCGCTACACGCGGCTGCTGCGCGAGAAGGAGAACCTGCCCTACGACGCGCGGTCGCTGCGCCAGCGAGGCCAGGCCGAGTACGACCGGCTGGATGCGGAGATGCGCACGCTCTGCCTGGAGGCGCGCGGCACTGAGGACTGGCGCGCGGTGCTCCACGAGGCGAACGAGGACCACCCGCGCACCGAGGAGGAGATGCGCGTCGCCTACGCCGACTGGACGGAGCGGGCGCGCGTGTTCCTGGAGGAAACGGGACTGGTCACGCTGCCCGACGGAGAGCGCTGCGTCGTGGAGCCGTCGCCCGTGTTCCAGCGGCCAGTCATCGGCGTCGCCTCCTACATGAGCTCGC
>JACCQX010000158.1 GCA_013813905.1 Chloroflexota bacterium | reverse complement strand
CATCGGTCCGATCGGTAGTGCTGATGGTATGGCTCATCGCGGGCGGCCACTGGAGGTTAGCCCAGCCGATGGCAGGATGCGGGACTCCCACCACCTCGTCCGAAGGCTCGCTGGCATTGCCGGCCGCATCGAGCGCGCAGACCACGAAGAAGTGGCGCCGCGCGCTCTCCAGCCCCGTGACGGTAAAGTCGGTGCCGCTGACCGGCGCCTCGTTCGCCTTCACGTAGCCACCGCCGCTGAGCGGGCTGACGTAGACGTCGTAGGCCGCGGCGCCGGGCGAGGCGACCCACGCCAGGCTCACCTCGTTGGCGGCCTCGTCGGTCACGGTCAGCTCGGCGGGAGCGGACGGAGGAGCGAGATCCACCTCGCCGCTGGCCAGCACGATCGCGGACAGGGCCGGCAAGGTGAAGCTCACCTCGCCGCCGCTCACCGTGACCGAGCCGGAAACCGGCGTGTTCGCCGCGGCGCGTGTGGTGAGGACGATGCCATCGGGAAGATAGCCCGCGACGGAGATCGTCAGCGCCTGTGACGAGGTGCTGCGGTTGATGGCCACGATGGCGGCCTGCGCATCGGTGGCGCGTCCGTAGGCCACCGTGCCGGCGGCGTCATCAGCAAGCAGCAGGCGGATATCTCCCTCGGTGAGCGCCTCCACCTCGTCGCGGGCAGCGGCGAGCGCGGAGTAGTGCGCATGGAGCCGCATGTCGCGCGTGTCGCCGCGACGTACGTTGCTCTGCCACGGGTACGTTCGCCGGTCGTCCGGATCGTCGTCGCCGGTCAGCCCGACCTCGTCGCCGTAGAAGACGGTCGGCGCGCCGGGCATCGTGAACTGGATCAGCGAGGCGATCCGCTGGCGTGCCTTGCCGGCCGCCAGGTTCGCCGCGTCGGCCTCCCTGGCGGCCGTCGTCTCGGCACCGGGCGTCAGCGTCCACAGCAGGCGCTCGGTGTCGTGGCTGTCCAGGAGATTCATGAGGCTGTAGTAGGCCGCATCCGGGTAGTCCTCACGGACCGAGGCGATCCGGTCGGCGAATTGCGTCGGCGTGATCTGGTAGCCCGAATCGGCGAAGCCCTTCGAGTCGAAGCTCTGCGGCGCGAGCAGTCCCAGGACCGCATCGCGCAGCCGGTAATTCATGGTCGTGTCGAGCCGGTCGCCGCGGATCTCTCGTAGCAGGGTGGAGTCCTTCTGCCACGTCTCGCTGATGGTCAACGCGTCGGGATCGGTCTCCTTCACGACCTCGCGGAAGGTCTCCCAGTAGCCGTCCGGGAAGGACGGATCGCCCGAGACGTCGAGTCGCCAACCGGACGCGCCTTTCTCCAGCCAGCGGCGGGTGATGGAGTCGTCAGCGGTGAGGAAGTACTCCTGCACCTCCGGCCGGGTCTTGTCGATGACCGGGATGGAGTCGAAGCCGAACCAGGCCTCGTAGCTCGTGGGTCCATCGGTGCCCGCGCAGGGGCCGTCGGGGTCGGGGCTGAAGAAGAACCAGTCGCGGTAGGGCGAATCGACGGACTCGCAGGCGCCGACCTCGGCGTAGTGGCCGTAGCGGTCGAAGAAAAGGGAGTCGCTGCTGAGGTGGTTGAAGACGCCGTCCAGGATGATCCGGATACCGAGCTCGTCGGCATGCGCGACCAGCTTCCGCCAGTCCTTCTGCGTGCCGAAGTACGGGTCGATGCGGGTGTAGTCCTGGGTGTCGTAGCTGTGGTTGCTGCCGGCGTCGAAGATAGGGTTGAAGTAGATCGTGTTCACGCCCAGATCGGCCAGGTAGTCGAGCTGCTGGTCGACGCCCTTGAGGTCGCCGCCCATGTAGTCACGGCCGCGCGGCTGCTCCTTCGTGGGCGAGTCGGCGGGCGGCGTGTCGTCGAAGCGCCAGGGGCAGTTCGCCGCGCCGTCGGCGTAGTTGCGGCAGTAGCCCTCCGGCTTCGTGCCCCAGCCGAGCTTGAGCACCGGGTCGTCGTAGCGCACGTCGCCGGTCCGCGGGTCGTTGTTCGAGCGTCCGTTGCGGAAGCGGTCGGGGAATATCTGGTAGATCACGGCGTCGGCGGCCCACTCGGGCGCCTGGAAGCCCGGAACGTGGACCATGAGCGCCCAGGACTGGTCGACCGCATCGTCGGTGGTCGCGCCGAGTCCGCCGTCGAGGGCCGGGGTGTCATCGGCGAGGTAGTCCACATCCGTTCCGTCACGGACGATGAAGCGGTACCACAGGTTGTCCGGGTCGGCGTTCTCCAGCGTCACCTCCCAGAAGTCGCAGCGTTCGGTCGCGAGACCGGCCTGGTAGCAGTCGACGCCTTCCGCAGCGAGCTCCATGGGGATGAGTCGCTGTCCGCCGGCGTTCAGGCTGTAGAGCCGTAGCGTGGCGGCGGTGACGTCGCCGTGGAACGAGCGCAGTCGCAGCGTGACCGGCGTGCCGGCAGGCACCGCGCCCCCCGGTGTCCGGTAGACGTCGCTGCGCGAGTCGTGGCGCAGCCCATCCCAGGCGATGTCGTCGTCGTGCCCGTGGCCGCCGGTGTCGACCGTGAGCACGTGGGTCGTCGCGTCGTAGCTGAAGGTCACCGCAGCGTCGTCCTGCGGGACCGTGAAGCCGATGTTCGCGCCGTTGGCCTCACCGCCTGCGCCGTAATTCTCGTCCCAACCCTCGTTGATGGTGACCTTGGTCTCGTAGCTGCCGGCGGGCAGGGCCCGGGTGGTGAACTCGTGGATGCCGTCACCGTCCGGATCCTGGAGCCACGAGCGCAGGCAGTCCGGTTGCCAGTCGCCCGGGCAGCCGAGTTCCGACTGGAAGCTGCCCGCCGCCGTGGCGATCACCGCGTTGACGTTGTCGGCGATCCAGTGCGTGGCGTGCGAGTAGTAGAACTTCACGCTCCGCGGTCCAGCCAGGCTGAGCGGGATGTTCGCGCCATTGGGCACCGCGTTGAGCCCGTAGTTCTCGTCCCAGCCGCCGTTCAGGGTGGCCTTGTACTCCCAGTCGCCGGCCGGCACCTCGAATGTGGCCTGCCACGCCCTGTCAGCGGCCTGGAACTCGAGGCCGGTGGTGGCGCAGGTCGGGTCCCAATCGCCGGGACAGCCGAGCTCCGACTGAAGGCTGCCGGTCAGCGTGACGGTGGTCGGGTCGGTCGTATGGCGACCGGCCGTGGGCGCTGGAGCCACGAAGCTCAGCCCAGAGAAGAGGAGGCTGCTGAGGATGAGAACGAGCGGGATGGTCGTGCTCAGGGCGCGGCTGTGCACCAGGATGGGCATGGCGGACTGGTTCCCCTCTCTCCGGCTGGCATGGAACCCGATCACCGGTGGGCGGTACCGGCTCGGACGGCAGGATGGCATCCTGCACCGGCCACGGCGCGCCCGTCAAGGTCGGGCACCGCCGTTCTTGCGCCGCACGCCATCTCTTACGATGGCGTCGTGACCGAGGTGACGATCGACCGGGCGCGGATCCACTACCGCACGTACGGATCGCCGCGCCCGGGTGAGCCGCCCGTGGTGCTCATCCACGGCTCGACCATCGACGGCCAGACAGACTGGGGCCATCTCGCGCCGCTCCTGGCGCGCGATCGGCTCGTGGTCGTCCCCGACTGCCGCGGTCACGGACGCAGCACGGAGGGCGGCGAGACGTACTCGTTCGCCCGACTGGCGGCCGATACAGCCGCCCTGATCGAGGCGCTCGGCTACCAGCGAGCCCACATCGTCGGGCACAGCAACGGCGGGAACGTCGCCCTGGTCATGCTGGTCGAGCATCCCGACGTCGTGGCAACCTGCGTCGTCCAGGCCGGCAATGCCTACGTCAGCAGCGACCTCCTGGAGCTGGAGCCGGGGAAGTTCGACCCCGACCGCGTCGAACGCGAGGATCCAGCCTGGCGCGACGAGATGATCCGGCTCCATGGTCCATGGCATGGCCCCGAGTACTGGCGGCGCCTGTTGCGGATAACGGTCGCGGAGATCGTCAGCGAACCGCGCTACGCACCGGACGACCTCGCGCGCGCCGACCGGCCGCTGCTCGTCATCGAGGGTGCCGATGACAGCGTCAACGCCACCGCTGGCCATGCCGCGTTCATCGCCGACCATGTCCCCGCCGCGGAGCTCTGGAGGCCCGACGGTGTGAATCACAACGTTCACCATGAGCGTCCGCTCGAGTGGATCGAGCGGGTCGAGTCCTTCTGGGAGCGGCGTGGGTCGCCGGCCGCGGATGCGATCTGGCGTCTCAGGGAGGAACGCTTCGCCGATCAGCGAGGCACGGTCTTCGAGCTTCGGCTCCGCGAAGAGGCGGGCGTCGCGGCGTTGGAAGGCACGGTCCTGGATCACGAGGGACACCGAGCCGCGAGCGCGGCGCTGACCGGATTTGTGGTGGAGGAGCACGTGACGGTCTTGCTCGACGATGCGCGCTGGGCCCTCATCGCGCCCTGGCTGAGTGACATCCGGGCTCACCCGAGCAGCCGCGCAGAGCGGCTGACCCAGGCTCTCGGCGGGGAGGTCGTGCGGACCCTCGACGAGCGCGATGGGTGGACCCGCCTGCGCCTCCAGCGCGACGGCTACGTCGGCTGGGCGCCCACCAGAGCTCTCGTACCGGTGTCCGAGGTCCAAGCACAGGAGGTCGAGGTGACGGCGACCCTCCGCGTGAGGGCTGACTTCGCCGAGGCGTACCGGTCGCCACAGGGCGGCCTGGTCGGCCGGCTGCCGTTCGGGACCCGACTTTGCGCGCTGGAGAGACAGGGCGGCTGGTCGCGCGTGGGTCTCGCCGATGGCCGGGGATGGTGGGTGCGGGACGACGCGCTGTCGGTGGCTCACACAGGTACCGTCGACGCGGCCGCGATCGCTGGCGTCCTGGCCCGCTTCACCCGTTTCATCGGCGTGCCGTACCTGTGGGGCGGGCGCACGCCCTACGGCTTCGACTGTTCGGGCCTCAGTCAGGCCCTCTGGGAATCGCTTGGCGTCATCATGCCGCGCGACGCCGACCAGCAGCACGATGCCGGCGAGCCCTTCAGCGGGCCGACCCGCGCCGGCGACCTGCTCTTCTTCAAGGCCTCCAAGACCGAGGAGGGGATCACGCACGTCGGCATCGCGCTGGATGCGACGCACCTCCTTCACGCCTCAAGTGCCGCCGGCGGGACAGCGGTCAACAGCCTCGACCCGCGGGACGAGCTCTACGATGCCGCGCTGCTCGACCGATTCGTGGCTGCTCGACGGGTCACGCGCTGAGCCACTGTGTAGGATGTGCCGACGTACCCGCGAAATGCTCCGGCCCAGGGGAGACTGATGACGGTCATCGAGCGTCGCGCCAGCCCGCTCAGTGCGTCGATCGAGTTCGTCCGACACACGGGCCGGGACTTCCAGCGAGGGAATGCCCAAGGGGTCGTCACCCGGGACATGGACGGCGTCCCGAGCGCGCGGCTGGCGGAGTGGGCGACACTCCGATCGGGCGCGGCGGGACAGCGCGATGGCCAGCCGGCTTACCGGTTCGGGTCGCTCGAGTCGCCGGTGATCCGGGTCGAGCAGGGCTTCGACACCGCCATCGCGTCGTGGATCGCGGTGACGCCACCCGGCACCTGGCTCCAGCTAGATCTGGCAGTGTGCCGGACGGATGGTCGCTGGACGCGCCCGTACACGATGGCGGTCTGGGCCTCCGGCACGGATACCCTGTTGCGTCACAGCGTCCGCGGCCAGGACGACGCTGATGCTCGTGTCGCTACCGACACGCTCCAGCTCCGGGATCCGGCGGTCGGGGCAGCCATCCGCTACCACCTCACGCTGTTCACCTCTGATCCGGCCCAGACCCCCAGGGTCAGTCGCATCGCTGTCGTCACCTCCGCTTCGGAGGGGCTGCGGGACGGCTCCACAGCCGCCGACGACGGGATCGCGTGGGGGATCGAGCTCGAGGTCCCACAACGCTCACAGCGCGTCGGCGATCCGGCATCCGCCGGCTGGTGCTCGCCGACAGCCACGTCGATGGTCCTTGCCTATTGGGGATGCTCCATCCCGGTCGCCCTCGCGGCGGCGGCGACCTATGACCACGTCTACGCCGGCACCGGGAACTGGGCCTTCAACACCGCCTGGGCTGGATCGCTCGGGTTCGAGGCCTACGTGACGCGGTTCGCGTCCCTCCGT
>JACCQX010000130.1 GCA_013813905.1 Chloroflexota bacterium | reverse complement strand
AGAGGTCCTTGAGCAGACGTAACTCGTTCTCGCGGCCCACGAAGGGTGCTTCAAGGCCCTGCGAACGGCCCGCCCCACCTCTCTTGGCGATGACACGCAGGGCGCGGAAAGCTGGCACGGGAGCGCTTTTGCCCTTGAGCGGCCGGTCGCCCAGCGGCTCGAAGGCGATGGCCTCGCAGGCCGCCCGCTGGGTTGCTTCGCCGACCAGGACGGCACCCGGAGGTGCGATCGACTGGAGCCGGCTAGCGGTGTTGACGAGGTCACCGGCGACCATGCCCTGGCCCTGTGCGCCGATGGTCACCGCGGCCTCTCCCGTCAGCACGCCCGCGCGCAGCTCCAATCCCTCGATGCCCTGCTCCGCACCGAGCGTTCGAGCGGCAGCCACAAGGTCGAGCGCCGCGCGGACGGCGCGCTCCGCGTCGTCCTCGTGCGCGGTCGGCGTACCCCACACCGCCATCACGGCGTCGCCGATGAACTTCTCGATGGTGCCCCCGTAGCGCTCCACGATCTCGCGCGACAAGTCGAAGTAGCGGGTGAGCATGTCGCGGACGGCCTCCGCGTCGCGGTCCTGAGCGAGGGTCGTGAAGCCGACGAGGTCGGCGAAGAGGACCGTGACGAGCCGCCGTTCGGCTGTCGGGACGGCCGCGTGCTGGGCCGGCGCGGCCCCCGCGCGTCCGGAGGCCTCGGTCCCCGAGAGGGTCGCGCCACACTCACCGCAGAACTTGGCGCTGGCCTCGTTCGATGCGCCGCAGGCGGGGCACCCCGCCGACAGCCGGGCACCGCACTCTAGACAGAACTTGCGGCCCTCCGCGTTCGGCGCGGCACAGTTCAGGCAGATCAAGTGGCTGGATTTCCCCGGCGTGCGTGCTCGACCGTCTGGCAGCGTAACCCAGTCCGGATGCCCGCGCGGTCCGCCGAGACTCGCGGCCCGCTCGCCTGGACAGCCAAAGAGCCCCGGCCGTTCTGACCGAGGCTCTCTTCGATGCGACCGTTCGAGATCCGCCCGGTCGGCGCTGTCCGCCCGGTCGGCCCGAAGTCGACCGGGCCTCAGCAGACGAGAATCTTACCCGTGCTGCCGCAGCCGCCGCCGCCGCCGCCCGAAACCGGGCCGCCGGCCTCGTTGGCGAGCGCGACGCTGGCGCTCATGGCCAGTGCCAACACCAGCGAAACGAGCGCGGTTACGAGCCGGCGATGGCCCGTGTGGACCGCTTCGTTCCCATGGTGGCTTGTGTGAAGTCCTGCCTCGCGGGCGAGACGCGCAGAGCGCGCCTGCTCGTGAAGATCCGCCTGGCGGACGTCCGCGAACATTCCCATCGCTGTCTGGTGGTTCATGGGTAGGCCCCTTTCGTCGTCTGCTGCTTGATCTGTTGGCACGCATGGTCGATCCGTTGGTATCAACGAACGATCAGCCAGCAGACGCCCCGTGAGTCAACATGCGGCTAGCGGCCGTGTCGCGTCCGCGAGGCCGGCGCTGTCCGCCGGACGACAGTCCGCAACGAGCCGGGCCGCCATCGCGCAACGCGCTGCTACCATCGCCGCTCCCATGGATGAACGTCGCCGCTACTACCTCACGACCGCCATCGCGTATCCCAACAACCGCCCCGGCCTGCACACGCTGTACGAGGTGATCGGGGCGGACGTCATCGCGCGCTGGCACCGCATGAGCGGAGACCACACGCGTTTCCTGACGGGCACGGACGAGCACTCGGTCAACATCCAGCAGCGGGCGCAGGAGTTGGGTCTTGATACGCGGGCCTTCGTGGACGACATGGTGGCGCTGTTCAAGGAGGCTGAGGACGCTCTGGCCATCTCTCCCGACCGGTTCATCCGCACGTCGGACCCCGACCATCGACGGGCATCGCAAGAGATGGTCCGGCGGGCTTACGCCAATGGCGACATCTATCTGGGCACTTATGAGGGTTGGTACTGCCCCAACGAGGGCTTCCGTTCCGCGGCCGATCTGGAGATCGGTGCTGATGGTGTCACGCGCTGCCCCAATCACCTCGAGGTCGACCTGCTGTGGCTGCGCGAGCGCAACTGGTTCTTCCGTCTGTCCGCCTACGGCGACCGGCTTCTGGAGCATTTCGACGCTGATCCCGGGTGGGTCCAACCGGAGTACCGACGGAACGAGATGCTGGCCTTCATCCGCCAGGGTCTGGAGGACATCTCGATCAGTCGCGAGACATTCCGCTGGGGGATCCCCTTTCCCATCCGCGAAGACGGATCAGACGCTGTGCTGGACGACGGATCCGCCGATCCGGATGCAGGCGTCATCTACGTCTGGTTCGACGCGCTCATCAACTACATAACGGGCGCGGGCTTCCCGGACGATCTCGAGTCGTTCGAGCGGTGGTGGCCGGCGGACCTGCACGTCATCGGCAAAGACATAAATCGGTTTCATACCGTGGTTTGGCCGGCCATGCTCCTGAGCACCGGGCTGCCGCTACCGCAGAAGGTCTGGGTGCACGGCTTCCTATCGCTGCGGGGTGAACGAATGAGCAAGAGCCGGGGCAACTTCCTTGATCCGCTCGACGTAGTGCGCAAGTTCGGGAGCGACGGCGCCCGTTACGTGACCCTGCGCGAGGTGCCCTTCGATCGTGACGCCGACGTCTCCTGGGACTCCTTCGTGCGGCGCTACAACGCCGACCTGGCCAACGACTTCGGCAACCTGCTGAACCGCACGCTGACCATGACGGCGCGCTATCTGGCGGGCGAGCGAACGGCCCCCGTCCCGAGCGGTCCTCTCGGCGCCGCCTGGCCGGCCCTCCTGGATCGCTACCAGGCGAGCTTGCAGGGCTGCCTGCTACACGAGGCGCTGGCGGCCCTATGGGAGTTCGTCGGGGATGCCAACCGGTTCGTGGAGACTGAGCAGCCGTGGGTCCTGGCCAAGGCCGCCAAGGGCGGCGATGGGGCGGCCGAGGAGCACCTTCGCGCCACGTTGGGCGATCTGCTGGAGGTCTGCCGCCTGGTGAGCCTCGCGGCGGCGCCGTACATGCCGAACGTAGCGGCGGGCGCCGCGACGCAGCTCGGCGTGGACTACCCGTACGGCCCCGATGGCAACGGTGGACCACCATTGAGCGACCTGCTGCGTTGGGGAGCCGTGCCAGCGGGTGGGCAGGTGGGCGCGCCGGAGCCTCTCTTCCCGCGACTGGAGACGGAAGCCATCGCCTAGACTGGCTCCGATCGTGGACCCACCAAGAGAGAGGCATGAGATGGCAGAACACGGGCAGATGGGGCATGTGGAGATCCCCGCCGATGACCCCGAGCGTGCCAAGCGCTTCTACGGCGAGCTCTTCGGCTGGAAGTTCCAGGCGCCCGAGGGTTATGAGGGCTATCACATGTTCCGGGCGGGCCCTGGCGAGGTCGGCGGCGCTATCGGCAGGCGCGGCGAGATGGCCCGCCAGACGATGGTGCAGTACGTGAGCGTCGACTCCATCGACGACGTCGCGGCCAGGGTGAGCGGGCTCGGCGGTGAGGTCATCGTGCCCCGCACAGAGGTGCCCGGCCAGGGCTGGTATGGCGTCGTTCGAGACAGCGAGGGCGGCGAGATCGGACTCTGGGAGACGACCGACCAGGCTCAGGCCTGACGCAGGGGCGGTCGGGCGGCCGAAAGCTACGTGCGCCTGGTCGACTCTCACGCGCACCTCCAGGCGGAAGCCTTCGCGGCAGATGCGGACCTCGTCCTCCGCGCCGCGCGCCTGGCCGGTGTGGAGCGGCTCCTGGCCCCAGGCTGGGACCTGCCGTCGAGTCGCGATAGCGTGGCGCTGGCGGAGCGCTGGCCGCGCGTGGATGCCTCGGCCGGGATCCACCCGCACGCGGCGTCCACGGTCGACGACGGCATGTGGGGGGAGATCGCAGCGCTGGCTCGGGACGAGCGGGTCGTGGCCGTGGGGGAGACCGGCCTGGACTACGACCGGGGCTTTTCTACGCGCGAGGCGCAGCTGGCCAACCTACGGCGACACCTGGCGCTCGCGCTGGAGCTGCGCAAACCGGCCATCCTCCATTGCCGCTCCCGACCGGGCCAGCGTGACGCTCAGGACGATCTCCTAAGGGAACTCTTGGCGGCGGGGATAGAGCGATCCGGATCGCGTTCGCCGCTTGGCGGCCGGCCCCCGGCTCTGCTGCACTCGTTCTCCGGACCGGTCGACTACGGCGAACGGGCGCTGGAGCTGGGGCTGGCCATAAGCTTCAGCGGTCTCGTGTTCCGGCGCGGCGAGGAGGTCAGCGCCACGGTCGCGCGGTTGGTCCCGGCAGAGCACCTCCTGGTCGAGACCGACTCGCCGTATCTTTCCCCACCGGGCGCGCCGCGACGCCGCAATGAGCCTCGATGGGTAGAGGTGACCGCTCGGTGGCTGGCTGAGCAGCGCGGGGAGGATCCGGAGGCGCTAGGCGAGGGGCTGGTGCGCGCTTACGACGCGACGTTCGGGACCAGCTGACCGTCCGACTGTGCGCCGGGTCAGCGCCGGGCTCGACCCGCCTCGAGGCCGCTCGGATCGATCTCCAGCCGTGCCCGCAGGATGTCTCGCGTGCCTTCGCCGCTCAGTCGATAGGCCCAGCCCGTTCCTTCTCGCCAGACAGTGGCGGTGGGCCGGTCTCCCAGCTCCGCCGCGGTGACGTATTCCAGCCGATAGCGCCGCGGTACCCGGCTCATGGCCGCTTCGGCTCCGGCTGCCGAGAGGGCCTCTTCCATGTAGTCCAGGTAGACCGCGTTGTTGACGTGGGCCATGGGGTCGATGTCACGCGGCAGGACGGTCACCTGGTGGAGCGCAGCGTCGGCCGGTGCCGTGGGCAGGGAAGCCCGGATAGGCTCGAACGTGGCCGCGCCGGACTCGTTCAGCATCGCGACTATCTCGGTGGGGATGCGCACCGGCGTGCCGGAAGGTCCCAGTCCCACCCAGTCGATGAGCACGAGCGCGGCGAGGGATCCATCAGGCCCGCAGAGCTCCGTTCGGCGGCGTGACAGCGCCCGCCGCCAACCCACGACCTCGGTGGAGACGGTGAACGTTTGCCCATGGACGATCGGTGAGACTACGTCCAGCTGAAGCGAGCGGACCACCCAGGTGAGTTGCCGCTCCTCGTACCACGCCCGGTCCAGCCCGAGAAGATCCGAGTGCACCCAGGCCATCTCCTGTGCGTACCGGAGGTAGCTCGAGCTGCGCATGAGTCCGTCGGCACCGCACTCATCGAATCGGGCGCGATAGGACTGCTCGATGCGCTGCGGGAATGACATCGGAGGGAGTGTAGGGCGGCCTGGCTTGGCCGCGGGACACCCATTGGCAGGAGGATGGGGTCGCGGTCCCGTTCCCTATTGATCACGAGATAAGTCACGATCAGACGCTGGATGATCGGCGAGGCTCACCCTGACTCCATGACGCCCCAGCAAGTCGGCAGGATCGCCCGGCTCATTCGCCACCGTCAACGTCTGCGACAGGTAACGTCGCGCATCGATCAGGGGTCAGCCGCCTGACGGTCGTGAGGTTGGAAGCGGGACAAGTGGGAGGCTTGACGCTGGACGGGATCGCCGCCGTTTTCCAGGCGCTCGGCGGTCGCATCGACCTTCGGCCCTCGTGGCAGGGTGCAGCGCTTGACCGCCTGTTGGATGAGGGCCACGCGCGGCTGAGCGGGCGCGTGGTGGAGGATCGGCCGGTTGGTGGTGAAGCCGGAAGACTCGACGGTCCGTGGTCAGGTCACCAGGCACGCGCGCATCGTGGATCTCCCTCCCGCACCGATCCCGCGAGGTCCGCCAGCGGCTGCGATCGCCCGAGGGACGGCTGGCCGGGCCGTGGTTCCTGTCAGAAGTACGTTCCCCGCACTCTATGCGGAGCCTGTCAGCCGTCCGGCGGATCCGGCACGCGAAGCCACGCTCAGCCGGAGTTGCCTGAACGGGGGGCAGCCTATTCAGGGGTCCTACGGCACACGCAAGGTCTCCCTGCGCGAACATCTGACGGCAGAACAGCGATCCCGTGGCCGCAACGTCCCCGACGACGAACATCTGACGAACATTGCCCCTGGCCGGCCTCGACAGCTGACGTGTACCGGACGTACCGAACGAGTACACCGGTTGACAGCGACGACTCCTCGCGGTAGCCTTCTGGCACTCTCAGCCCGAGAGTGCTAACATCCCCAGCGGCTCGATCGCTCGGTCTCCGACAGCCCGTCGGCGATGTTCGGGGCGGTCGCCGCAAGCACACATATCAGGAGGGAACCGCGTTGGCGACTGCCATTGCGACCAAGCTCCGGCCGCTCGGCGACCGGGTGGTCATCCAGCCCACACCGCGTGAGGAGATGACCAAGAGCGGCATCGTCCTGCCGGACACCGCCAAGGAAAAGCCCCAGGAGGGCACCATCCTGTCCGCCGGCCCGGGCCGTCTGAACGACGACGGCAAGCGCGAGGCCATGGACGTCAAGGAAGGCGACAAGGTCCTCTACGCCAAGTACGCCGGGACCGAGTTCAAGGTGGACGGTGAGGATCTGCTGATCGTCAGCCAGAAGGACATCCTGGCCATCGTCTCCGAGGGCGGCGACAGCTAGACCGCCC
>JACCQX010000118.1 GCA_013813905.1 Chloroflexota bacterium | reverse complement strand
CTCAGGACGGTGCCGCTTGCCACGTCTCCCACAGGTAGCGGCGCAGCGTGACGCCTTGCGTTCGCACGGCGGCCGCCGTCTCGCGTCCTACGTATCGGTAGTGCCACGGCTCGTAGCTATAGCAGCTCTCGGATCTCCTGCCCTTGGGATACGACATCACGAAGCCATATCGCCACGCATTGCTCTTCATCCAGCCACCCGGAGCCGTGGTCGCCCAGTCGTCATAGTCCCAGGGCGCTCGTGTGCTGCTGGCCGAGCGAAAGTCGATGGTGGTGCCTAGTTGGTGTTCCGAGTGTCCGGCACGGGCGCTCACCGCCAGCGCGCGCTCGTACCCGATCCGATCGACATAGCCCTGGAAGACGGCTTTCTGCGTGGCGTAGCTTCGATAGGCCGACTGCGCTGCCAGGCCGGCACCTGCGGCGCGAGCGGCTCGGGCCATGGCCGAGAGGTCATCGATCACGGTGCGGCGGATCAGATAGCCGCCGTTGAGCCCTGCTTGCGAGGTCGACACGAGAGAGCCTGGCGCATACGAGCGCGGGAGCTTGTAGATGGTGTCCAGCAGCGTCTTGCGCCACTGCCGCAGTCCGTCATAGCGCGTGCGGACACCGTCATAGCGGCAGGCAGGCAGAGGCGAAGCGGTCGCTCCGCGAGCCGGCGCGGTAGAGCTGTCTGCGGCTGCCCCCGGCGCGGCCATGATCAGGGACAACACAAGGCCCAGAGCAGCGGTGACGAGTGTCGATGATCGCATGGATCGAAGTATCGCTCGCCGCGGCCATGGCGCGCTACCCCCGGTCCGGATCGGCCGTGGGGCCGGCGCGACGACGGCCACGGTGTCGCCTTGTCGGAGCCGGACGGGCTTGCCTGTGGCCGCGGGATCGGTCACGCGGCCGCCTCCGTGGCGACGGGCGACGACGTCCCGGGCGCGGCATCGGGCAAGAGGCGCAAGAAGATCTCGTTGCTCAGCAACCGGCCTGATTCGGACAGTCTGATCCGAGCGCTTCCGCACTCCAGCAGCCGCGCTTGCAGGCCCCACGCCAAGCCCGGTGCCAGCAGCGGATCGGATATCAACGCCTCATCCACGCCGCTCGTCATCCGGAGGCCCAGGATCACGCCCTCGGCCCGCGCCGTGGCTCCGTCCAGCGTCTCCCGGCCACCCGGCGGCAGCTCCGCCTGCGACCCGTCCCGGGCCAGTAGCGCGGCCAGATATCCTTCGAGCCGCGCGGCGTTCCAACGGCGCTCGAGGGCGCCGTCGGATGCGTGGGCGCCGGGCCCGACAGCCTCGTACGGCTCTCGCTGCCAGTAGGCCAGGTTGTGCCGGCACTCCCGGCCCGGACGCGCCCAGTTGGACAACTCGTAGCCGACATACCCGGCGGCTGCCAGTCGCGCCATCGCCAAGGCGTAGAGCTCTGCCGCCATGTCCTCGTCCTGCTCCCGTCGCGCCCGGCCGCGCCAGGCTCGTGCGCCGGAGCGGAGCGGTAGATGGTCGCCGGTCGGCCCCGTGAGCGACTCGGCCTCCGGATCGTCCAGGGTCAGCGCGTAGGCCGAGATGTGGTCGGGCACGAGCCCGATCGCGCCTTCTATGGTGGCCTCCCACGATCCGACGGTCTGACCCGGTATGTCGTAGAGCAGGTCGAGTGAGACATCTTCGAAGCCGGCCGCCCGCGCCGCGGCCATCGCGTCGGCGACATCGTCCGGCCCATGGCGGCGGCCCAGCCGCTTGAGCTCGCTGGGGTCAAGGGACTGCACGCCCAGGCTCAGCCGGTTCACGCCCGCCGCACGGAAGCCGGCCAGGTCGCCACGATCTCCTGCCCCAGGGTTGGACTCCATGGTCACCTCCGCGCCGGGCGCGATCCCGAAGCGGCGGTCCACCCGCTCAAGCAGCCCCCGGATGACCGCGGCGGGAAGGAGCGAGGGCGTGCCGCCGCCGAGATAGACGCTGGTCAACGCCGCCCGCGCCGCACCGAAGCGCTCATCCAGAGCGTCCGCGCGCAGATCCAGCTCGACCAGCAGCGCCCTCACGAAGGCATCCACCATGCTCGCCGGGCCATGCGCGTCCCGGCCGGTGTAGACCACGAAGTCGCAGTAGGGACAGAGCGAGAGGCAGAACGGGACGTGGACGTAGAGCGCGACCGGCGAACGGGCCTGCACGGTGACGCGTGTCAGCCGGGCCGTACCTGCCGAAGCCGGCCCGGGTTGGCCGGCACACCCGGTGCCACATCCCGGTCGACCACGACCTCCCAGCCATCAGGCGGCAGTGAGTGACCGAGCTCCTCTTCCGGCTCGTAGCCGCGGGGTCGCACCTGTCCGGCGTGGCCGGTGGCCATGAAGATGGCGAAGCGCGTCACGGCGTGGCCCACGAACGCTGCGCCGATACCGCCGGTCTGCACGGTCAGGAACCCCGCCACCAGGCCGACACCGATGGAGATGACCAGCATCGATCGACTGCGGCCCGGTGCTCCCAGGCGCGTGGCCAGCCCGTACAGGACGGCCTGGAAGGCGACGGCCAGCTCCAACGGCCAGTCGTAGGCCAGGATCAGGCCCAGGATGATGCCCCGGAAGAGCGCCTCGTCGAGGAAGCTCGTGCCGATGCAGTTGACGATGGCGCCGGGGTAGTGGCGCGCGGGCGGCAGCCGAAAACGGCGGTATCGGTACCAGGCCAGAAGGAAGGCGACCAGCGTTCCGCCCACCCCGAAGAGCAGCCCCAATCCGATCGCTTCCTGACGGTCCGCTCCCAGGTCGAGGCGCAGCTCCGAGATGGGCAGCGGGTGGACCAGATAGATGGCCAGCACCAGAAGCACGCCCATGCCGTACCAGGTCAGCCGCCGGATCCAGCCACGCAGACCGCCGCGGGCACGCTCGTCGTCGTATTCCGCCGTGCCGAAGCGACGCGCGTCGAAGCGCAGCAGCAGCAGCAGGCCGACGAAGGCGATGAGCAGCAGGAAGCGGAGGGAGTCCGCCATCAGCCGGT
>JACCQX010000082.1 GCA_013813905.1 Chloroflexota bacterium | reverse complement strand
GGTCATGGCGACCTCTCCCCCGGCCGTCTTGTGGTGGTCGGACGAGATGGCCAAGCCGTGGCCCGCGCCTCACGCCGAGCCGGCCCGCGATCCGGGACCGTAGGCTTCGGCAGCTTCTGAGCTGCGTGGAGGGGTGCCTCAGCCGTCGGGCTTCTTGGGCTTCTTCGGTTTGGGTGGTCGCTTCGGTGTCTTGTCGCCCATCTCGAACCTCCGTGCTCCCGGTGTCAGGCCCGTCGCGGGGTCCGCCGTCGGCCCATGGCGAGTCGAGCTGCCGCGGCGGGGCGGATCGCGAGTTCCGAGGCATTCCCCACCCGCGACGGACCGTCTCCTTCCGGCGGCGGCTCGTCCTCTACCGGTACGTACGGGGCGGGCGGACACTCGCGCCAGAAGTGGTCTGGTCCGCATGCCCGGTCCCGCGGATTGGCCGGAGCCGGGTAAGCGTCCCGGTAGCCATAGATGTCATAGGGGTCGAGCCACTGACCTGGGCCGGTCAGTATCTCGAAATGCAGGTGGGTCGCCGTGCCTGGGTTGCCTGTCTTGCCTGCCCAGCCGATGATCTGACCGCGCTTGACCTTGGTCTCGTACGCATCCGTGCCGACGGGGATCCCCGGCGCGATCTTGCGCAAGTGCCCGTAGTACGTGTAGTACGTGCGTCCGTCCTTCCGGTGCCTGATCATCACGTGCTTCCCGACGCCCTGGATGCAGGTCCTGTCCGCACTGCCCGATCCGGCGCAGACCTTGCCCGAAGCGGCCGCGATCACGGGGAAGCTCTGCCAGGTCGCGGGGCGGTCGACGCGTCCCCTGATGTAGTCGAGGCCCCGGTGGAGGTCCATGTCGCCGCGCCACCAGCCATCCTGGATGCGCATGTCCTCCGTTTCGGGGAAGGGCAGGGTGAGGAAACGCGGATTCGACCCCGAGCCACCGAACGTCGCGCCGGCCGGCGCGAGCGTCAGGCTGATGGTCGCCACGATGGACGCGAGCAGCCAGGATCTCTTCATCGCCGCAGTATGGCCATCCTCATGGGCGCCGGTCAATGACTTTGGGACGTTCATCGGGCAACTCGGCTATGCTCGGGACTCTTCGTGCTCGATGGGCGCTCCGGTCAGCGCCCCGGTCAATGCCGTCCGACCCCGATCCACACCACGCCCTGACCGGGCCCCGCTCAGGCGGGAGGGCCCTCGTCAGGAGCTTTCTCCCATGTCCTTCGATCGTCTCGGGCTTTCGCCCGACCTCCTTCGTGCCGTCGCGGCCCAGGGCTACACAGAACCCACGCCGGTCCAGGCCGAAGCCATCCCCATCGTGCTTGCCGGCCGGGACCTGCTGGCCGGCGCGCAGACCGGCACCGGCAAGACCGCCGCGTTCGTGCTGCCCCTGCTCCAACGCCTGGCGACCACGCCGATCCGCGGTTCCGCCTCGCCCGGCCGGGGAGCCGCGACGGCCGCTCGCGGAGCCCCCAACGGCCGCGGTCCCATCCGTACCCTGATCCTCACGCCCACGCGCGAGCTCTGTCTCCAGGTCGAGGAGAGCGTGCGCACGTACAGCTCACAGCGCCCTGTGCGATCGGTGCCCATCTACGGCGGCGTGGGTTTCGACCCGCAGGCGCGCGCGCTGCGTAGCGGTCCCGCCGTGGTGGTGGCCACGCCCGGCCGGCTGTTGGACCATGTGACTCAGCGCACCATCGACCTGCGTACCGTCGAGATCCTGGTCCTGGACGAAGCGGATCGCATGCTGGATATGGGCTTCATCCGGGACATCCGCAAGATCCTCGCCTTGCTGCCGGTGGAGCGTCAGAACCTGCTCTTCTCGGCGACCTTCTCGGCAGAGATCCGTCAACTAGCCGACGGGCTGCTGCGCGATCCGGCTTTCGTGCAGGTGACGCCCAAGAACACCACGGCCGAGCTGGTGCGCCAGGTGGTCCATCCGGTCGACCGGGAGCGCAAGCGTGAGCTGTTGAGCCACCTGATCCGCTCCGGTCGGATCGACCAGGCGCTCGTCTTCACGCGCACCAAGCACGGCGCCAATCGGCTATCGCAGCAGCTCGAGCGCGACGGCATCAACGCCGCGGCGATCCACGGGAACAAGAGCCAGTCGCAGCGCGTGCGTGCCCTGTCCGATCTGAAGAGCGGCCGCGTGGCCATCCTGGTGGCCACGGACGTGGCGGCTCGGGGCCTGGACATCGAAGCCCTGCCCCACGTCGTGAACTATGAGCTGCCGACCGTGCCGGAGGACTACATCCACCGCATCGGGCGGACCGGTCGCGCAGGCATCGACGGCGATGCGGTGTCGCTCGTCTGCATCGATGAGGCGCCGCTCCTCCAGGGCATCCAGAAGCTGCTCGGGCGGGGCATCGCCGCGGAGACGATCGGTGGCTTCGAGCCCGACCGCAGCATCCGCGCGGAGCCCATCCGGTTCCGTAGCGGGATGGGCCAGCCGGCCATGGGCGGCCAGCGAGCGATGGGCGGCCAGCGCTCTGGCGGCGGACGTTCTACCGGCGGCCATGCTGCCAGCGGGGGCCAGCGGCCCGTGCACGGCCAACGCCCCGCCGGTCGGGGCGGGACCCCGGCGACTCGCGGCGCGTCTCCCTCTCGCGGGGGCGCTCCCTTGGGAAGCCGCGGTGGGAACGGCGCGCCACAGCGTAGTGGACCGTCGGGCACGGGCATCGGCTCTCAGCGAGTCGCGCTGCCCGGAGAGCGCCTGGCACGCCAGGGTCGCTGACCGGCCCGCCCGACGGCATCGTCTCGGTGGCCCTCCAGCGCTTTCGCGGCGCCATCCCTGTTCGCCGCTGGGCGCGTCTTGGTCTGGCCGCCATCTTCGCCGCCAGTGGCACGCTGCATCTGGTGCGGCCGGAGCTCTATCTGCCTCTGATGCCGGACATCCTGCCGGCACACCACGCGCTTATCCTCATCTCTGGTGCCGCCGAGCTGGCGTGCGCGGCCGGACTCATCGCCAATACCAGGTGGGCCAGCCCCGCCAGCGTGGCGCTGCTCCTGGCGATCCTTCCGGGCAACATCCACTTCGCGCTGGCCACCGCGGCCGACCCTCAGGCACCACCGTGGCTGGTGGTCGGGGCGTGGCTCCGTGTGCCCTTGCAGCTGCCGCTCATCTGGGCCGCCGTCGCGGACCGCCCGACGCGGACATAGAAGAAGCCCCGGCCAGTCGGCCGGGGCATCAGGTACGAGAGGACGGGAGAGCGTCTAGGGACGCTTGCCCCTGTTCGCCGCCACGTGGCCGCTCCATTCAGAGGTGCGGTTGTCGTTCGTGGCCGTGCTCCCGTGCCAGCCGCACACGCAGGTCACGGTCTGGGCGCGGTGCTTGTATTCCGCGATGACATGCTTGAGTGGCTGGTCGGGCGCGGGTGGCCTGATGGGATGAGACATCTAACCTCCGTTTCCGATGACAGCGACTGCGGATGCCTAGGCGGACTGCACCTTGACGGCGCGGGGGCCGCGAGGACTGGACTCGATCTCGAAGGCGACCTTCTCGCCACCGACGAGCCGATCGAAGTCGATGGAACTGTCAAGCCCATCACGATGGAAGAAGTAATCCTTGCCGTCCTCGGCGGTGATGAAGCCGAATCCACGGTCGGAGACGAGCTTCTTTACGGTGCCGTTAGCCATTGATCTGCCTCGTTTCTTCTCGAACAGCTCGATCGACGCACGGTCGGCTCGAGAAGAACCAGCGACCAAGCGGGGAGCCCTCGACATCCGAGGGAACGGACATTGTAACCCTCCAGCGTCGATTCCGATAGGCCGACGATAGCGATGACGCACCTGATGGCTGGCTGCAAGGCGCGCTTTGCCGCCGTTGAGGTCCGAAGTGGCGCGGGTGGCGCAGACTGGGGCCATGGCACACCAGCCGCCCACGCCTGACCTGCCCGAGTCCCAGCGCGCCGATCCCAGCGACGATCCAGCGCTGCCCGGCAGCGGCCGCCCGGAGAGTGAAGACCCGGTCACCACGGCGGGCTCTCCCAGACCGTGGCTGCTCATCGCGCTGGTGGTCCTGGCCATCTTCGTCATCGCCTTCGTGGGCGCGATCATCTGGGGGGTCGTGCGCCTCGGCTGACGACGGGCCGATCGCGTTCGAACGCTCGTCGGCGCCGTCGAGTTGGTTCTCTGCCCTGATCAGGGCGCAGCCTTGACCGCCATAAGGGTGCAGGGCTTGACGAAGCGGTACGGCCGCCGCGAGGTCGTGCGGAACCTGGACCTCGTCGTGCAGGCGGGCACGGTCTTCGCCCTGCTGGGCCCCAACGGGGCGGGCAAGACCTCGACCATCGAGATCCTGGAGGGCTATCGCGAACGGACCTCCGGCGAGGTGGAGGTGCTGGGAGAGGATCCGGCTCGGGGACACCGCGCGTGGCGGGAACGTGTCGGCATCATGCTCCAGGAGGGTGGCGTCGAGCCGTACCTCACCGTGGGGGAGGTGTTGGCTGCCACGCGCAGCTACTACCGTCGGCCGCGCTCCCAGGACGGGCTGCTGCAGGCCGTCGCTCTGACCGGTGAGGACGACACCCCCGTCCGGCGCCTCTCGGCCGGGCAGCGACGCCGGCTGGAGCTGGCCCTGGCCGTCTGTGGTTCGCCCGAGATGCTGTTCCTGGACGAGCCGACGCTCGGCTTCGATCCCGCCGCGAGACGGGCAGCCTGGCGCTGGATACGAGAGCTGGCCGCAGAGGGCACCACGGTCCTGCTGACGACCAACGTGATGGAGGAGGCAGGGGCTCTGGCCGATCGCCTGGCCATCCTGGTGGACGGAGTGGTGGTCGCGGAGGGCACGCCGGCCGAGGTGGTCGGGGGAGGGGTGAGCAAGACGGTGATCAGGTTTCGCCTCGGTGACCCCGCCTTCCGGTTGCCCCACGATCTCCTCGACGCGCGCGTGATGGTGGGCAGCGACGGCCTCGTCGAGCTCCACACCGAGGAACCGGTCCGCTCGCTCCACCAGTTGACCGAGTGGGCTTTGGAGCAGGACATAGGGCTCCGGGGACTAAGCGTGACATCGCGATCCCTCGAGGAGGCCTATCTCGAGCTGGTTGATACGGCGCGCCAATGAGCGGCCTCAGGCTGGCGGCCGGGCGCGCGCGCTTGGAGAACCGTGTCTTCTGGCGGAACCCGACGGCGGCCTTCTTCACCATCGTGTTCCCGCTCGTGTTCCTGCTCGTCGCCGACGTGGCCCTGGCGGGCCCGCTGGGTGGCCGCGGTCAGGCGGCTCGCTTCTACACGCCCTCCATCATGGCCTTCGGACTCATCACGGCCTGCTACACGAGCTTGGCCATGGGCGTCGTGCTGGCGCGCGAGGCCGGCACTCTCAAGCGTCTGCGCGGCACGCCCCTGCCCACCTGGGCGTACGTGGCTGGGCGGATCGGGCAGCCGCTGTTCGTGGCGGCTCTGCTGGCGACTCTCATCGGGCTCTACGGCGCGCTCGTCCACGGGCTGACCGTGCCCCTGGAGCGGCTGCCGCTCCTCCTCGTCGCCCTGACCGCGGGCGCGCTGTCATTCAGTGCGCTGGGCCTGGCCATCACCGCGGCCGTGCCCAACGCGGGCGCTGCGCCCGCCTTCATCAATGCCACGATCCTGCCCTTGCTGCTCATCTCCGACGTGCTCGTGCCCCTCGATCAGGGAGTGCTGGCCACGATCGCCGGGCTGTTCCCCGTGCGCCATCTAACCGATGCGTTGAGGGCGGCCTACGACCCCACGGCAGCCTTGGCCGCAGGGGAGGGCACGAGCAGCATCCTGGTGGTCGGGGCGTGGGGTCTGGCGGGCCTGTTCGTCGCCCTGCGCAGCTTCTCCTGGTCGCCACGCGGCTGAGCCGTCGACTCGAGCGGCGACTGAGCGCGTGTCGTAGCCTGCGCTGGCTGGACCGGCTGGGTCGACGCCCGGCTTCTCCTGCGGCTGGGAGATCGAGATGATCGATCAAGATCGAGCCGTGCTGATGTCACGGCACGCGGCAGCCCGCGCCCGGCGAGACGCGGCACCGCTCGACAGCGCGGCCTACCGTGACGCGTCGGAGGAGGTAGCCGCCATCGAGATCGCCATCGCGGCGGCGCAAGAGCCGCCGCCGGCTATGGGCGCTCCGGCCAGCGATGCGCCGGCCATCGGCGCTCCAGCCCCGAAGACCGTGCTC
>JACCQX010000081.1 GCA_013813905.1 Chloroflexota bacterium | reverse complement strand
CCCGTTCCTGAGACCGCAACGCGGCCGCGAGGTCCTCCGCGGTCGCCTCACCACGCCCGATGCGCAGCAGGGCAGCCACGATGCTCCGTACCATCTGGCGCAGGAACGCGTCCCCGACCACATCGATTGTGATCATCTTCCCGGTCCTGCGGATCCGCACCCGGTGAAGGGTCCGGATCGGTTGTCGATGCCATCCGCCGAAAGCGGAGAAATCATGTCGGCCGATCAGCACACCGGCAGCCGCGTCCATCGCCGGAAGGTCCAGCGATGCTCGGACACCGAGCGCGAAACGCTCCTGCAACGGACTACGCGTCCCGGTCCTGATCGTGTACCGGTACTCCCGCTGCCGGGCTGCGTAGCGTGGCTGGAAGGTCGCCTCCGCCCGGATCAGCGGCCCCACGGCGATATCCCGCGGGAGGAGCGCATCCAGCGCCCGCCAGAGCTGCTCACGTGAGAGTCGTCCCTGGTAGGTGAAGGCGATCACCTGACCGCTGGCGTGGACCCCGGCATCGGTCCGGCCTGCTCCATCGACCCGGACGCGACGCCCACCCGACAGACGAGCGAGAGCCGCTTCCAGCTCTCCCTGGACGGTCCGGCCGTGGCGCTGCAGCTGGAAGCCGCAGAGATCCGTGCCGTCGTATTCGACCCGCGCGCGGTACCGCACGGGGCCGCCCTCTCGGGCGGCTGCGTGGCTCTTGCTCAGACGAGCTCGAGCTGGACGATGGGTGCCGCGTCGCCGGCCCGAGGGCCGAGACGCACCACCCGAGTGAAGCCCGAGGATCGGTCGCCGTACCGAGCGGCGATCTCGTTCATCAACTTGTCGATCACGAGCGGCTCGTTGGGCATCTCCGAGACGATGCGCCGACGCGAGGTGAGCGAACCCTCCTTGGCTAGCGTGATCATCCGCTCCACCTGACCGCGGACCTCCTTGGCCTTGGCCTCCGTCGTCCGGATCTGCTCATACCGGATCACCGCGACGATCAGGTTGCGGTAGAGCGCCCGGCGCGGCGCTGACTTGCGGCCGAGCTTGCGACCGTCGATGCGGTGAGCCATCGCTCAGGACTCCTCGTCGTCCTGAGAGTCCGAATGGGAGTCTGCCTCATCCTCGTCGTCGTACTCGGCCAGGACGGCGCCTTCCTCCGCTGGCGGCAGGAAGCCGCGCATCCGAAGGCGCTCTTTCATCTCATCGAGCGACTTCTTGCCGAAGTTGCGCATGCGCAGCAGGTCCTCGTCCTGGAGGTGCAGCAGCTGGCCGACCTTGACGATGTTGTTGCGCTTGAGCGAGTTATAGGCGCGCATCGGGAGGTCGAGCTCTTCGATGGGCATGTCCAGCATGTTGGCCGGCAGCGATGTCGATCCGTTCAGGGAGCGGTCCAGGCCGACCAGTTCCTTGCCGGTCGAGGTGAAGAGGCTGAACTGAGCGACCAGGATCTCGGCCGCGCGCGAAAGCGCCTCCTCGGGCACCAACGTGCCATCCGTCTCGATCTCGAGGGTCAGCTTGTCGTAGTTGGTCATCTGTCCCACGCGCGTGTTCTCCACGTGGTAGTTGACCTTGCGCACCGGCGTGAAGATGGCGTCGACGGGTATCACGCCGATGGGCAGCTGGTCGGAACGCTCTGCGGCCAGATAGCCCACGCCCCGCTCCACGGTCAGGTCCATCTCGATGGTCACGTCATCGGAGTCGAGCGTCATGAGGTGCTGGTCGGCATTGACGACCTCGACGTCGCCGCTCTCCATGATGTCCGCGGCGGTCACGGCACCGGCGCCCGCCTTGACCAGCTTGAGCTGGACGGGGTGACTGGCGTAGCTCTTCAGGCGCAGCTTCTTGATGTTGAGGACGATGGCTGTCACGTCCTCCTTCACGCCCGGCAGGCTGCTGAACTCGTGATAGACGTCACGCACCTGGATGCTGGTGACGGCAGCGCCCTCCAGCGAAGAGAGCAGGACCCGCCGCAGTGCGTTGCCCAGCGTGGTGCCGTAGCCCGCGGGCAGCGGGCTGGCCTCGTACTTGCCGTACGTGTCGAGCTCTTCCACGGGCTCGATCTGTGGATTCTCCAGTTCGATCATCGGGGGCGTCTACCTCGAGTAGTACTCGACCACCAGCTGCTCGTTCAGTTCGAGCGGCATCTGGTCGCGGGCCGGCAGCGCGGTGACGCTTCCGGAAAGCTTGTCGGCATCGACGGACAGCCAATCGGGGCGCTGCGCACCCCGCAGGGAGTCCGTGACGTTCTTGAAGTACTCGCCCTTGCGGCTTCCGTCACGAACGTCCACCCGGTCGCCTTCGCGGATGCGATACGAGGGCACGTTGGTGGCACGGCCGTTGACCGCGAAGTGACCGTGGGTCACGAGCTGGCGGGCCTGCGCCCGGCTGGAGGCGAAGCCCATCCGGAAGACGACATTGTCGAGTCGCGTCTCGAGCAGCCGGAGAAGGTTCTCACCGGTCACGCCCGGGCGGGCCTCGGCCGTCTCGAAGTAGTGCTTGAACTGACGCTCCAGCACACCGTACACGCGACGGACCTTCTGCTTCTCCCGCAGCTGCACACCGTACTCCGACATCTTGCGACGCCGGATGCCGTGCTGACCGGGCGGCGTGGGACGCCGCTCGAAGGGGCACTTCTTGGTATAGCACTTGGCGCCCTTGAGGTAGAGCTTCATGCCCTCGCGGCGACACAGACGTGAGACAGGACCGTTGTAGCGAGCCATGGTGTCTAGACCCGACGCCGCTTGGGCGGGCGGCAGCCGTTATGCGGGATGGGCGTGACGTCGGTGATGGCACTGACCTCCAGGCCGGCCGACTGGAGCGATCGGATGGCCTGCTCGCGTCCCGCGCCAGGACCCTTGACGAAGACCTCGACCTGGCGCATGCCGTGCTCCATGGCGCGCTTGGCGGCACCATCCGCACTCATCGCCGCGGCATAGGGCGTGCTCTTGCGGGAACCCTTGAAGCCGGCGAGGCCGGCACTGCCCCAGGCGATCGTGGCACCCGACATGTCGGTGATCGTGACCAGGGTGTTGTTGAAGGTGGCCTGGATGTGGACATGTCCCACCGGCACATTCTTCCGTTCCCGGCGCCTGGTCTTCGGCGCACGCTTCCGTTCGGCCATCCTGTGGTTTCGCTCCTGTCGTTTCTGCCGGTCGGCTGACCCTCCGAGGGAGAGGCGCTGGCCGGCGGTCGGCTACTTCTTGCGTCGAACGCCGACGGTCCGCTTGGGGCCGCGTCGCTGGCGTGCGT
>JACCQX010000065.1 GCA_013813905.1 Chloroflexota bacterium | reverse complement strand
AGCGCGACGACCGAGTCGTTGTCCTCGCCGATGATCAGGTCCTTGACGCTGTGGATGCGGACCCCGTCAGCCAGGCTCAGGACGTCCTTCCCGATGATGGTCTTGCCTTTGCGCACGGTGGGCTCCTCGCGCTACTGGATGAAGTAGATGTAGATCAGCACTGCCGCCACGATCAGCACGACCGCCGCGATGACGATGACCGGCAGGCGACTGCCACCGGCTCCCTGGTACCTCATGGATCTCTCCCTGGGTGAGTGGAATGGTCTGGAGATGGCGGACCGGCCCGCACCGTGGGCGGGAGTGTCAGGCCGTGGATGAATCGGATGAACGCGAGGTTCCCGGCCCGCGCTTACAGGCTCGTGACAGGTGGCGCTAGTCTTTGGAGGTGGAGCGCGACAGAGGTGCGGCGCAGGGCACGGTCGAGACGGAACCGGGCTGGCGATCGCGGCAGGCACGCGCCGTGGGCGCCGAGCCTGAATGGGCGGACTGGCGCAGGTCGGCTGGAGGCGGCCGCTCTTTCCCGCTGCTGGGCATATTCCTGGTGCTCATCGGTGTGGCTCTGGTCATCCAGCAGTTCCAGCCAGCCATCAGCCTGACCTCGCTGGTGGTGCTGGCCCTGGGCGTGGCGTTCGGTGCCGTCTGGCTGTTGGGTGGCGTGCGTGGCGCCTTCGTGCCGGCGGCCTTCCTGCTGGCACTTGCTCTGGCGCGGCTGGTGGTGGAGCTGCGACTGGTCAACGGGGAGGGTTGGACGGCGCTGTTCCTGGGTTTCGGGCTGCTGGCCATCTGGGGCGTCGGTCGGTGGCAACGTGCGAAGCGCGGGTGGGCGCTCTGGCTGGGGGTGATCCTGGTGCTCATCGGCCTGGCACAGATATCGCTGCGGGCGGCCGGATTCCGGGAGCTCGGCCTGATCTGGCCCGCACTGATCATCGTGATAGGCGGCACACTGCTCGTGCGCTCGCGGATGAGTGCAGTGCGACCCCCGGCCTGAAACGCTGATGCTGGCCCTGGTCAGCGCGTGTAGATGCCTTCGGTATCCAGGACGTCCCGCACGAGCCGCAGCTCCTCGGCGGTGGGCGGCGCGGTCTCGATGAGCCGATCGGCCACGGCTGGCTGCCAGGCCATCTTGCCCTGAACGTCCTCCAGCGTGACCCCGGGATGCAGCGAATCGAGGCGCATCACGCCCCCCGCGTCGAAGTGGTAGACGCCCAGATCCGTGATCACGACCGACGGGCCGGCACCCAGCCAGCCCTGCTCGCGCCGGATCCGTGCACCATCCGCACCGCCCAGGTTGCCGGGCGAGGTGCGGAAGTCGATGCGCTGGACGAACGATCGCCGCGACTGGCGCATGATCACGAAGACCTCGCGAGCGTTGATGGCGATCTCGCAGGCGCCACCGGAGCCCGGCAGTCGAGTGGTGGGGTGTGCGTAGTCGCCGATGACCGTGCTGTTGATGTTGCCGAACCGGTCGATCTGGGCGGCGCCCAGGAAGCCCACGTCGATGAGTCCGCCCTGGAGGTAGAAGCCGAAGAGCTCGAACATGCTGGTCACGGCCGTGGCCCGGGTCACGATGGTGGGGTCGCCGATGGACAGCGGCAGGCGCGCCGGCCGTGCCCCGAACACGCCCGCTTCGTAGACCAGCTCCAGGTCCGTCGCCACGGTGAGCTTGGCCAGGTTCACCGCGATGTTGGGCAGGCCGACCCCCACGAAGCAGACATGCCTCCCGGCCAGCTCGCGTGCCGCGGCCACGATCATCATCTCCGAGGCGCTGAAGTCCGCGGCCTCCACCGGTTCCGGTGGGCTCATCGGTAGTCGCCGTAGTCCACGCTGCCGGACGGTGAGGAGCCTGGGCGCAGGGCGTCGAGGCGCTCGTCACCCAGCTTGTCCCGGTACTCCGCGCGGCCCGCGACGCCGTAGACCCACTCGTCCAGCCACTGTTCCAGCAGATCGGCGTCGCGGCTGATGGCATCCCACTCGATGTAGAAGCGGTTGTCGCGGTCGTAGTGACCCTGGGCGTAGGAAGGGTGGGCGCCGAAGGGCTCGACCACCACGGCCTCCACGATCAGCCCCGGGATGACCGTCCTGTTGGGGTCGGCGCGGATGACGTCCTCACTCACCAGCTCCTCGACCACCACGATGACGCGCTGCGCCGCGAAGGCGGCCTCCTTCTGGCAGCCCAGCAGGCCCCAGATCTGGGTGTTGCCCTGCTCGTCGGCCCGCTGCGCGTGGATGATGGCCACGTCCGGCTCCAGCGGCGGCACGGCGTAGACCAGATCGTCGCCGTAGGGGGATCGGATCGGCCGGATCAACGGATTGGCGACGGGCAGGTCCGTCTCGAAGTAGGAGCGGAGGGGGAAGAAGGGCAGGTTCATGGCGCCCGCCGTGTACCGGCCGACCATGCCGAAGTGCGAGTACTCCTCCAGCTCAAGGCTCGCCGAGGCGCCCTCGGTCACGCGCCGCACGGCGTGGAGGCCGCCCACGCCGGGGTTACCCAGCCAACTGAAGATGAGCTTGCGGGCCACGCCGGCACCGACCATCTGATCGTAGATGAGATCGGGCGTGAGCCGGGCCAGGGTCAGGTCGCGCTTGTGCTGGCGGATGATCTCGTGGCCGGCGGCGAAGCTGATGAGGTGCGTGAAGCCCTCGATGGCCACGGTGTCGCCGTCATGCACCGACCCCGCGATGGCCTCCGCCATGGAGGCCACCTTGGACCCACTCAACCGCTGGCCTCGACCCCGCTCATGGCGCCCGCCGCATCGGCCTCCTGGCGGACCTGCGCCTCCGATCCCGCGACGTGGGCGACAGCCTCGCTGAAGATGCGCACCGCCGTCTCCATCTCGACCTCAGAGACGATGAGCGGCGGGGACATGCGCACGCTGGTCCTGCCACACTCCAGCACGAGCAGCCCGCGCTGGAAGCAGGCCCACTGGA
>JACCQX010000048.1 GCA_013813905.1 Chloroflexota bacterium | reverse complement strand
CGCCGGTATCTGCGGTGGACCTTCCGGCGGAGCGTCGGGGAAGGGCACGCAGCTGGCACAGAAGCCGGCCTCTTCATTCCAACAGGGCGGACAGGTGTACTGACGGCACTCCAGGCAGAAGCGGAAGACGGTTAGAACGGATCGAGGGCCGTGGCGAGAGGCTTCGCCTCAGCTCCGTCTCGCCCGCCGAGGAGCACGTCGAGACCAGCGCCGTCGTTTCTTGTCGACGACCGGCACCGGGAACTCATAGCGCGTCCCGCACCGCTCACAGAATGACTCGGTGACCGTCTCGATCATGGGCCGCGAACCACCTCCAACCGCACCGCACCGGGGCGTACCGCGAGGCTAGGGGCCTTCCGCTGTCGCGTCACGTGGGAGAACGGTACTGCCACCCTGAGACCATCGTCCCCCGCGCCCGCCCGGACCGCGAGGCCGGAGCGCTGGGTGACCTCTGCTACAGTCGCGCGCACGATGTCTCGTCCCCTCGTGGCGATCGAGCGGTTCTTCGAACGGCTCTTCGAACGGCCGGCGACGCGCCTCTTCCATCCCCGCCTCCAGCCGGTCCAGCTCCAGCGGCGGCTGGAGCGTGCGATGGAATCCGAGCGGCGCATCAGTCACGACCGCACCTATGTCCCCGACCGGTACCGCATCGCGCTCAACCCGCGCGACTTCGGCCACTTCGAGGGTTATCGCTCGACGCTCGAAGCTGATCTGTCCGAGGCGCTGCTGCTGCGGGCACGACAACGTGGCTACACGCTGCTGGCCCGGCCGCGGATCTGGCTAGACGCCACCGACGAAGTCCGCGCCGGCGAGATCACCGTGATGGCCGACGTGCTGGACCCGGCGACACTCTCGGCTGCCGCTTTCGGGCCGCCCGGTCAGCCCATGCCAGGCCCCCCGCCGGGTCAGCCGAGCCACCCGCCGCTCGGCCAGCCGAACGCTTCGTCGCCGGGCCGGCGCTTCGAGTCGAGTGCCACGGTGGCCTACCAGGTGGCGGCCATGCCAGCGCCGGCCGCCATCGTGGAGATCGCCGGTCCCGGTCGGCCGCCGCAGCGAGTGGTCTTCCGTGGCGGGACGCTGCGGGTGGGTCGCGGTCCGGACAACGACATCGTGCTGGCTGACGAACGGGTCTCGCGGCATCACGGCGCCTTCACGACGCGACAGGGAGCGCTCATCTACACCGACGGGAATAGCACCAACGGATCCTTCGTGAACGGTTCGCCGGTGAGCGAGATCGCGCTGGGCAGCGGCGACGTCGTTCGGCTGGGCAACACGACCCTCACGATCCATCCTGACCGCTAGCCTTCGGGACGCTGATGGACGCCTTCACGCTGACGCTCTGGATCGTCCGCATCGCCTTCGTGATCCTGCTCTATCTCTTCTTTGCCGCCCTCCTGCGCGTCCTGTGGCGCGACCTGCGCGCCACGGTGACGACCTCAGGTCGCTCCCTTGGTCGGCTGGTCGTGGTGGCCTCCCCGGAGGGCCGACCGCCGGCCGGATCGTCGATCCCGCTCGACGCCATCACCTCGCTGGGCCGCGACGTCAACAACTCCATCACGGTCGAGGACTCGTTCGTGTCCGCGGAGCACGCGGTGCTCACCTTTCGGGGTCGAGCGTGGTACCTCGAGGATCGGGGGAGCACTAACGGCACGTACGTAAACGGCCAGCGTATGACAGGCGTGGCGCCGCTGGGGTACGGCGATGAGCTGCAGCTGGGTCAGGTGCGGCTCCGCCTGGAGCGGGTGCCAGGGTGATCGCGGCACTCCATCGTGTGGGGATCCGCCCGCGCTTCCGACACCAGGAAACGATGTTGCTGGCATTGACCGGCGTCACACTGTTCACCGGCTGGGCAAGCCTCGCTTCCCAGCAGGCCGGGCAGATGACCTTCGGCGACGTTTCCATCCCCGCCATCTACATGGCCATCCTCTTCGCCGTCCACCTGGCCTTCGTGCTGACCGGCCGGCGCATGGATCAGGTCCTGCTGCCGGTCACGGGGTTGCTCGGCTCGCTTTCGTTGCTGCTCATGGCGCGGCTGCCTCAGGGCTCGGCCGGTCTGTCGCTGGGCGGGCTTGAGCTTGGCTTGGCGCCCCTCCAACTGCTGTGGCTGTCCGTCGCGCTCGCCGTGCTCGCCATCCTGGCCATCGCCGTCCGCAATGACAACTGGCTGCGTGAGTACAAGTACACCTGGGCGGCGGCAGGCATCGGGCTGCTGCTGCTGGTGTTCATCCTGCCGCCCGCCAGCTCGGACCCAACCGCGCCGCGGCTCTCCCTTCAGATCGGACCCATCGCGGGGCAGCCCTCGGAGCTGCTGAAGGTCATCCTGGTCGTCTTCCTGGCTGGGTACCTGGCGGAGAATCGGACGTTGCTCGCGCGCACCAGCACGAAGATCGGGCCGCTCTCACTGCCGCCCGTGCCGTACCTGCTGCCCATGCTGGCGATGTGGGGTGTGGCCCTGGG